>CAMEWS010000040.1 GCA_945946765.1 uncultured Clostridia bacterium | reverse complement strand
ACTTTGCGTCATTCGCACTCCGTTACACTTCTACAAGCGAAGCCGCCTCAGACAACTTATATTTCCATGTAACAATTAGACAATTGTTTAGCATAAATCTTTCCTTATTAAATTCCAAAGTAACAATCAAAAAAAACCTCTCTGCAAAAAGAAAATGCAAAGAGGTGAGCACTAAGTACAAGCAATCAGAAGAGTTGAGGATTTACCTTGTTACTATAGCCCGATTATCAGTTTTAAACATTCTACAAAATATTAATAATAAACTTTAATGCTTTAGGGTAATAAAATGTAATATTAAATTGCTTTTTGTCTTTCCTCATTGATATAATTGGATAGATGAGATTATGTTAACAGGGGAATTTAATATGACGACAAAAGTCGCAGTGCTGGGTGCAGGAATTTGGGGTAAAAATTTAGTAAGAAACTTTTACAACCTCAACTATCTTCATACTGTTTGTGATATGGATGAAGAAAACAGAAAAAGGGTTAACAATGATTACCCCGAAGTATACACAACGCCTGATTTTAACGAGGTTTTAAACAATAAAGAAATAAATGCGGTGGTAATTGCAACACCGAGCCATACGCACTTCAAACTTGTTAAAATGGCTCTTGAAGCAGGAAAACATGTATATGTGGAAAAACCAATCGCAACCGCAAGTGAAGAAGCTTTGATTTTAAAAGAGCTTGCCGAATCAAAAAATCTTGTTTTAATGGTAGGTCACCTTCTTTTATATCATCCTGCAGTTAACAGATTAAAAATGATTGTAGAGTCCGGAGAACTCGGAGAAATAAAATATGTTCAATCAGACAGATTAAACATCAATTACTTTAAAAACGACAGAAGTGTTATGTGGGACTTGGCACCTCATGATGTTTCAATGGTAAGCTATATTCTCGGAGAAGAACCTAAACAAGTGATTTCCGCTATGGGTGTAAGCTCCGAAAGTAACGAAATCATGGATATTACCCACATCGAAATCGAATACGAATCTGGCTGTGTTGCTCACATTTCAGACAGTTGGATTCACCCGCAAAAACGTGTAAACTTAATGCTGAGAGGCACAAAAGGTTCTGCAATGTTTGATGACACGCTGACAGAAAACAAATTGCAGGTATTCAAAAACGACAAACCAAACTCGGGAAGCAACATCGCTCTTGATTACATAGAAATTGAGCCGCTAAAACTTGAATGCGAACATTTTGTAAAATGCATTAAAAACGGTAATAAAGCAAGAAGTGACGGAGAAAACGGATACTTTGTAGTTAAAATATTAGAAGATGCGGAAAAAATGATGCTTGGAGAAAAACGAAAACTCTTGGAACAACACTGTTTTGCATCTTCAAGGAGTAAACAATAAAAAATGTTATTCAACGGCTTTAGTTAAAATATCTTAAACGTGACATTTAAGATATTTCACAACCGCTCAATATAAAACAAAAAGTTACGAGGAGTACAAAAAATGGCTAATTTAATTACTATTATCAGAATAATAATTGCATTTATCGCAATAACATTATTGTTCTTTCAAACACCGGCATGCTACATTACAGCATTTTTCCTGACTGCAGTTGCAATATGGTTTGACGGTCTTGACGGATTTGTTGCCAGATTGTTAAACGAAAGTTCAAAATTTGGTGCCGTACTTGATATTATCGGTGACAGAATTGTAGAAAACATTTATTGGATTGTATTTGCTGTTCTCGGTTGGATACCTGTTTGGATTCCGTTAATTGTTGTAACAAGAGGTATTTTAACGGACGGTGTAAGAAGTATTGCGCTAGAACAAGGCTACACGGCATTTGGCTCTACAACAATGATGAAAACAAAACTCGGTCATTTCCTTGTTGCATCAAACTTTTCAAGAGGTTCTTATGCCGTAACAAAAGCACTCGCTTTTGTATTAATGATTTTATGCAACTTCCCGTTTGCAACAATGAATCTGTTTTTGCAAGGTGCTGACCCGACACTATCAGCTCAGGCAACAGCGGCTTGGAGCACATTCCACAATGCTTGCATAGCAATTTGTCCTTTTGCTCACTTTTGTGTATATGCAGCCGTTGTTTTCTGTGTATTAAGAGGCTTACCCGTATTAATTGAAAGCAAAAGATTTTTTGTAGAAGACAAAAAATAATTAACATCTCTTAACATTTCAAAAATAAATTGTAAATTCCTTCCTAAGAAAACACTTTATAAAAATATAAGTGTAGAAGTGGGAAGGAATTTAGTATGCAAGTAAATGACAAACAGGCAGGCAGGAATGTTGCTGCATCCATAGCTGCAGCCGCAACAGCAAGTGCTGTAGCACAAGCCTCTGCAATACCGGCATTAGGAGTATTAAAAGGAATGCAAAAAATCGGCAATTTGCCTGCCGATAAAATAGAAATTATGCACAAAGCCGCGGAACAGGCAATCAAAGATACAGGCTTGGCAGCAAAAGGAGTTTCTATTGAATATTTAAAAGCCCCTCAAACCCCAAAAGGGATTAAAGCTATTTTTATGGGACCTATTGAACAAATCAGGGAAGGGTTAAACGCTTGTTTTGTTAATGCAAAAACAAGCTTAAAAGACTTAGCAAAATATCAGGTAAAACCAAACACAATTTACATGCCGGAAAAAGGAATTTCTTTTGCTGCTTTCCATGAAATAGGTCACGCAATGAATGCTAACTTAACAAAATGGGGAACAATGCTACAAAAAATGAGAACACCCGGAAAGATTGCCGCAGGCTTAATTGCATTGTATGGTGCATATTCAAGCAAAAGCGAACCTAAAGACGGAAAAAATTTAACAACCGCACAGAAAACTAACAATTTTATCAGGAATAACGCAGGGAAATTAGCCTTTGGTGCAATGGTTCCAATGCTTTTTGAAGAAGCAATGGCAACAATTAAAGGTAACGGATTGGCTAAAAAATTGCTTTCTCCTGATATGTTTAAAACGGTTGCAAAAGGTAATGCCGTAGCATATATGTCATATCTGGCAACAGCAGCCGGCTTAGGACTGGGAGCTTGGGCAGCAGTAAAAGTTAAAGACTATTTTACAGCAAAAAAAGCAGCATAATAAAATACCAAAAAATTAAAATCTCCTTTATTCTTTAAAACATGATAGAATAAAGGGGATTTTATTATATAAAAAAGTCTTGTACAAAATCGAACATTTTCTGTTTTTTACTTTTTGTTGTCACCCTGAATTTATTTAGGGTTGCAATTACATTGAGATTCTGAAACAAGTTCAGAATGACAAAAAGTAAAAAAGTCAAACAATATAAAATAACATCAAGTTGGAAATTAGGAAAAGATTAGTTATGGAAATAAAAACGAAATTGAATATTGTTTTATACGAGCCTGAAATCCCTCAAAACACAGGTAATATAGTACGTCTTGCCGCATGCACAAATTGCGATGTATACCTTGTCGGTAAATTGGGGTTTTCTATCGACAGCAAACACCTAAAACGTGCAGGTTTAGATTATTGGGAAGACGTTAACATCCGTAGGGTTGAAAAAATTGAAGACTTGTGGGAAGAATTTCCCGATAATGATTTTTATTACCTTACAACAAAGACCCAAAACTATTATACAAACGTAAAATTCAAAGACGGAGATTTTCTTGTTTTTGGACCCGAATCCAGAGGAATACCCGAAGATTTGTTGTTTTCAAAAGGTGAAAAAGCTATAACTATCCCTATGCAGGAAAACCAACGCAGCTTGAACCTTTCTAATTCGGTTGCTATAGTGGTTTATGAGGCTTTAAGACAAATTAATACTTGGCAATAACAATGGGATTCTTCGGTCACGTTGTTCCCTCTGAATGACACAAATTATTAGCAGGTAAAAATGGAATACACAGAAATTACAAAAGAATCAGCAAAAATACTTTTACCGCAAAGACCCGAACAAAGCAACAAAGGAACATTCGGTAAAGTTTTAAACATTGCCGGCTGCATTGAATATCAAGGCGCGGCTTACCTGTCATCCGTTGCCCCGCTAAAAACAGGAGCAGGATTGGTTACACTTGCAACAACGGAGCAGGTAATTAACAACCTTGCAGGAAACTGCCCTTGGGTTACATTTTACCCGCTACGGGATTATTACAAAAAATGCATTGCCTCAGATGCATTTTGCGATTTGAAAAATATTATCGAAAAATATTCCGTAGTTTCTGTCGGCTCGGGTTTATCTGACGAACCTGCGATAATGGCATTTGTTGACGACTTAATAAGATATTTAAATAAAACTCAAAAAAAAGTTATAATTGATGCCGATGCAATAAATGTACTTGCAAAATCCGAAATAAACACTTTGCCTGAAAACTCGGTTATAACCCCGCACCCTATGGAGCTTTCAAGATTAATTAATACCCCGTTATCCGAAATCCAAAATGACCGCATAAAATATGCAAAATATACAGCGGAAAAATTCGGATGCTGTGTTGTCTTAAAAGGCAATAAAACAGTTGTGTGCACAAAAGAACTTGAAATTTTCATTAACACAAGCGGAAATTCCGCACTGGCAAAAGCAGGCAGTGGAGATGTTTTGACAGGAATTATTGCAGGTTTTGCAGCACAAGGCTTAAACATAGAAGATTCCGCAAAACTCGGGGTATATTTACACGGACTTTGCGGAGAGCTTGCGTCAAACGACCTTACAAATTACAGCGTTTTGGCTACAGACCAGATAAACTATATACCTCAAGCAATTAAAACTATATCGGGAGAACAATAATGCAAGGGCTGTTCATTCCTTATTCCATCAATAACGGTCAATACAACATGGATTTTGACGAAAAAATCCTTAATTACTCAATTTCTCAACAATTAAACATGCCTGTTTTCAGGCTTTACGGTTGGTCGCCAAAGTGTGTTTCTTTAGGCAGAAACCAAAAAGAGAATATAAATCAAGAATTTTGTAAAGCAAAAAAAATTGACATAGTTCGCCGTTTAACAGGCGGCAGAGCGCTTTTGCACGACAACGAGCTTACCTACTCTTTTGTTTGTCCGATTTCTTTTTTAAAAAACGGAGCGACTGTTATTCAATCTTATAAAGAAATCTCGGGTGCGCTGGCTTTAGGCTTGAAACAATTGGGAATTAATGCCGAATTTCCCGAAGAAAAAAAGGCTGCCACACATTTTGAATACTGCATGTCTTTATCAACAGGCGCTGATTTGAGTGTCAACGGCAAAAAAATTGTCGGTTCCGCTCAATTTCGAAAACAAGGATATATCCTGCAACATGGCTCTATTATGTTTGATTATGACAAAGAAACTATTAAAAACATTTTCGGCGAAGAACCCAACACTTTAAAAATTACAACGATAAAAGAAACAGCACCTCAAGTTACTTTAGAGGAGCTGTGTAATTCTTTAAAATCGGGTATTGAAAAAGCATTCGAAATAAAACTAATTGAATTCAATGACATTGATAAAATATATTTAAAATAGAATTTGATACTTCATTAAAACAGAATCTGATTTTCACTCGTGCTCGATAACTCGGACAATATAGATGTATGAATAATGTTTTTCAGAGTGACTATGACACGCTAGTGAATCGGAACGATGAAAAATATTATTCATACATTAAATAATTACATTGTCCTCAGACAAATCTCGCTTATTGTTGTGAAAATAATATTCTGTAATTCATTACGTAAAAATTTTATTTTAAATATATTTTGTTATATAAAAAGCTAAATTACTTTTTCTTTTGAGATTTTAACGGCTTTTGAAAAACCATAATGTATTCATGTTTAAAAATATAAAAACCGCCGTACAAAGCTCTGTAACGCCACAGATTTGCCTGTTTACCCTTAGCTTTTTCATTACCTTCGATATTTTTAACAATAATAGCCTTTGTAACAAAACCCGCACGGTTCATTCTTTCCATACAACCAAAGCTAAGCGGAATATATTCGCCTTTGGCATACTTGTCACCAATAATTAGTGCTGCAAATCTTCCGTTTTCCAGTTGTTCGTAACCGTTACGTGCAACTTCTTCAAAAAGGTCATAAAAATCTTCCGTAGTTGCACAATTAGATAAATCTTCTTTTTTATCGGAAAACTTGATAATATCATCATAAGGCGGATGTAAAACCAAAAACTGTGCTTTTTCACTGCCCATTACGGCAAGTCTGTCTTGAATTTTTACCCCAATATCAGAAGACGCACTGTCACCGCAAATAATGTTCACATCGGTAACAAGTGTTTTGGGGTCAAATTTTTGACTTACGTAGTCAACAAGCTCTTGTTTTAATTCCACACCAATACATCTTCTGTTCATATTTACGGCTTCAATACCTGATGTACCCGAACCAAAGAACATATCAAGAACAATGTCACCTTTTTTTGTGAAACGTTCATAAAGCTGGTGCGCAATTTGAGGAATATAGTTTCCGTGGTAATCGTATGAGTGACCGTTACCTTTTTCACGGGAATTAAACTCCCACAAGGTATCCGTCAAAACATGAGAATAATCTTTCCAGTTGTTTAAATCTATATCATTATAAGGTTTTGTTAAAACCTTAGGCTTTGTTACAACCTTTAAATCAGGTGTTTGAGAAACTTTTGTCTTAGTCTTTAAATTAGATTTTTTAACTGCCAAAATCCTATCCCCTCAATCTTATTATTTATAGAGTATAAATAAATATCAGGGAATTTGAATCATAACAATAGATGAGATTTGAAACATTTATACACTTCTATGAAAAAACGCTGCTATTTCTTTTTCCGAGAAACTATGCACAATCGGACGACCGTGAGGGCAGGTGTATGGCATTTTGGTAGTTTTCCATTTTTTAATAAGTTCCTCCATCTGCCACAAATTGAGTTCAGCTCCTGCTTTTACAGCCGCTTTACACGACATTGTTACAAGCATTTTTTCTTCAAGGTTATTCAAATCCCCGTGTAAGTTTTCCAATATATCGGCTAAAATATCTTTAATTTTGATATGCGCAATCACCTGCGGTATCTTCTTAAATACCACTTCACTATCGGAAATTTTTTGGATTTCATACCCAAAACGCACAAGTTTTTCGCTGTTTTCCATAAGCAAGCTAACATCAGCAGGTTCTAAAGCAATTACATCGGAGATAAGCAGCAATTGTGAAGGAATATTTTCACGCTGCAAATTTTCCTGCAATTTTTCAAAGATATAGCGTTCATCCGCAATATGTTGGTCAACAATTTTAAGTTCCCCATCTTCTTCAAAAATAATATAAGTATTTCTGTATTGTCCTATGATATAAAAAGTTTCTTCAACTTGAACGGGTTTGGAAATATCCAAATCCATTTGCTTTACATTCAACTCAAATTGTCTTAAATTAGTTTCTTTTACCTCATCAAATTTTGTTTCGGACACATAAACAGTGTCGTCATCTTCTTCGTCTTGTCTTATTTCAGGTTCAACTTGTTTTACAGAATTGTAATTACCAAACGGAAGCACCACGCTGTTTTCCTGCTTTTCAGGCATCTTAAAAGAAGACAAGGCATCTAAAACAGAGCTGTACACAAAATTAAAAATTTGATTAGGGTTTTGATATCGTACTTCCTTCTTTGTCGGGTGTACGTTAACATCAACATCTTTTACGGGAACGGAAAGATTCAAACACACAAACGGATACTTACCCGCAGGAAGCAGATTTTTGTATGCCGTATCAATTGCTTTTAATATAACGGGGCACTTAACCACACGATTGTTCACAAACACATAAATTGACTTTTTGGTAGAACGTGTAAACTCAGGAGTTGAGCAAAAACCGGTTGCCTGAAGTTTTGACAATTCATCCCGTTTGTTTATTTTTTTCAACTCACCCGCAATGGAGTTCGAATAAATTTCCGTCAAAATGCAAAGCAAATCACCGCTGCCTGATGTTTTTAGCGGAGTTTTTCCGTCACAAACAAGCGTAATTGCAACAGACGGATTTGCAATGGCAATACTTTGCAAAATCTCCGAAATATAAGCAAGCTCAACCTTTTCGGACTTTAAAAACTTTTGTCTTACGGGGGTATTGTAAAAAAGGTCACGCACCTCCATAGTCGTACCCACTGCACACGCAGCAGGAGTTGCCTTAATGTTTGATTCTTCGCAATGTACACTTGTCCCTGTTTCAAATTCTTTTGTGCGGGTGGTACAAGTAACTTTGGCAACGGAGATTATACTTGCCAAAGCTTCACCCCTAAAACCCATTGTTTGAATATCGAATAAATCTTCGGAGTTGGAAATTTTGCTTGTAGCGTGTTTTGAAAATGCCAATTCAATATCATCAGGATGAATCCCTGAACCGTTATCGGAAACTCGCAGAGTAAGACTGTCTTTGCTAACCTCAACTTCTATTCTGTCAGCGCCTGCATCAATTGAATTTTCAACAAGCTCTTTGACTACGGAAGCAGGGCGCTCAATTACTTCACCTGCCGCAATCTGGTTAATTAAATGTCTTGATAATTGTTGAATTCTCTTCATTTTCTACTCCGTCCCTGCAATAATTCTATATCAATTTGATTTATTGTGCTATATTGTAGGCATGAATGTCTTACAAAACGAAATAATCCACACCGCAAAAATTTACAGAGAGTTGTTTAAGAACGCACAAAAAGCAATCGACCTTCAACTTAACAGTCTAAAACGCTCATCATTGTGCAACAACTGTAAAGAAAATTGCGAAATAGATTTTAACAAAATAAACCTGTTTCAAAAATTTCCTGACGGCTGCAGATACAAATTTTGGCAAGAATCCGCTTTAAACCTTTTGGAAAATAAAATTTCAAAAGATATTTATGAAAAAATCCAAACTATGGAAGAAAAGCGAAAATGTTATACGTGTGGACGTTGTACGTCCTGCTGCAAACTTGCAAGCTCTGAATATTCTTATGAAGAATTAAAAGAGAGAGCCAAAAACGGTGACAAATTTTCACAAGAATTTGTATCAATTTTTGTTCCCTATGAATCCATTGAGGAACCGAGAAAATTATACCCTGATTATATAAATCTTTTAGAGGAAAAATTTAAAGACCAGACAGAACTGCATTTTTTCTATTGTCCAAAACTCGGTGAAAACGGACTGTGTACTGATTATGAAAACAGACCGAATATATGCAGAGATTTTCCCAACAACCCGCTTGTTGCACTGCCGGTAAAATGCACATATAACGAATGGAAACAGGAAGTTGAAATTACAGCATTAACGCTCCATGCACTTATTGATATAATCGGTTTTTACAAAGACAAAATTAAAGAAGTGCTTTGATGTAAAAAATTTATTTCCAAAGATTGCTTCGTGAATTCTACCCTTGCATTTTGCAATGTTTCTTGCCTCGCAAAGACGAGGCACCCCTGCACTGCGGCTTCGCCTTGTAAGGACAGGGTGACGAAACGGAATCGCAAGGTTTCCTTGCACGCCAAAGGCGTAGTACGGCTGTGCCGTTGTGACTTTGATTAAGCACAGTTTATTTTTAAAATAAATTTTGACAGCCTGAAATGTAATGGAATGGATGCAAAATTTGTTTTGAAAATATTTACTGTGCTTTTTTATTGCACCGATTTTCTTTCTTTTGGTTACTTTTCTTTCTTTGTCTGTGCAATCACAAAGAAAGAAAAGTAACGTAAAAAAAAGACTAACTATTCAGTTGGTACAAACCGATTAATATTCCACGCCTCGCAAAGACGTGTTTGCTTCGTGTGTTAAATCCTTACAAACCCCACAGTCCCTTGCCTTGCAATGACATAATTTACAAACAACATCATTAACTTTTGTAACAACTTTATCTAAATTTGTTTATAAGATTACCTTATTGGGAATTATACACTTGTACGGATTCATTTCCGGACAGGTGTAGACAACAGAAAAAGAAATGTTATGTTATCAATAAGTCTAAACCCTTCTTTGTTGAAGGTACAAAACATCTTATATAAAACCAACAACAGCTTGGACAAAATCCTGCAAAGGCTCTCTACGGGGGTGCGGGTCAATTCCGCCTCCGATGACCCTGCAGGATATTACGTTTCTCAAGGGTTAAATTCTAAAATCAGAAGTTTTAAACAAATTCAAAACAATATTACTACGGGTTCTGCAATTTTGGACACAGCAGAAGTTGCTATGGGTAATATTTCCGAAATGCTCAACAAATTGGAAAGCCTTGCTTTGAAAGCTGCCAATACAACTATTGACAGTTCTCAAAGAAACGCTTTGCAACAACAAGCATCTACTTTAGTAAACCAAATTAAAAATATAAACAGAAACACCACATTTAACGGACTTAACGTATTTGGCAGTGTCGGAAATTTTAGCACTGCTGTTGCGCATGTTACACCTGCATTGGCTCGTACAGTACCTTTACAGGCTCCTGCTCTTGCACCTGCAACGACTCCTGACACAACAGGCGGAGCATCTCAAACACCTTCCGTTGCAACTTTTTCCGCTACACCTATAACTCAAAACACAGGCACTGCTAGTGTTTCCACCTTTAGCACCCCCGAACAGCTCAAACGTACTCTCTGAGCGCTTCTCCAACCCCTGAGGTTACACACATTGACACAGTACCCGATGGTTATACAGGAATCTACACCGCTGAAGATTTAAACAATGTAAGAAACAACTTGTCAGGAAAATACATCCTGATGGCGGATATTGATTTGTCTACGGTTGCAAACTGGGAGCCTATTGGAACAGACTCTGCAGAATTCAAAGGCACTTTTGACGGCAACGGTTATGCTATCCAAAACATGACCATTAACAGAAGTGATACTGATTATGTAGGGCTGTTTGGGTGTACAGATGGTGCTACAATCAAAAATTTGGGACTGGAAAATGTAAATGCTACTGGGAATAAGTACACAGGCGGGCTCGTGGGAGATGCTTCTGGCACTACAATCTCAAACTGCTATGTTACCGGTACTGTTACCGGGAATGATTACACAGGCGGGCTTGTGGGAGAGGCTTATAGATCTACAATCTCAAACTCCTATTCCACAGCTACTGTTACCGGGGATTATTACACAGGCGGGCTCGTGGGATATGCTCAAGCTTCTTCTTCTATCTCAAACTCCTATTCTACAGGCTCTGTTACAGGGAGTGATTACACAGGCGGGCTCATGGGGATTGCTTATAGTTCAGAAATCGTCAACTGTTATACGACCTCTGATGTAAAAAAGAAAGACGGTGCTACAAGTACATCTTTTGGCATATTGTTTGGTAGAGTCTCTTCTAACACTATCGCCGTAAATGTTTTTGGTAACTCAAGTACTTCTACAATCCAAGATATGATTGGCTTAGATACTTTAAATTCATATTCAAGAAATTGCAATGTATTGAACAATACCGATTTCAACTCTGCTTCCACTTGGAATATGTTTAGTGATACAGTTTGGGACAAATCATCTTCCGTACCTACACTAAGAAAAAATGCCACTGTTCAAAGAATTGATGAAATTGAAAATTGCAATATTGAAGTTTCCACAATAGATGATTTAAATGCAGCAAACGTAGCAAAAAGTTTTAAATTTACGTTGATGAACAACCTTGATTTGTCCTCCGTTGCCAACTGGAAACCTATTGGTACCTTAAATGAAGAATTCAAAGGCTCTTTTGACGGCAACGGGCATGTTATTCAAAACATGACTATTGACAGAAGTGGTACTGATAATGTAGGGCTGTTTGGAGAAACAAAGAATGCAACAATCAAAAACCTTGGACTTGAAAATGTAAATGTCACGGGAGGAAGTGATACAGGCGGGCTTGTGGGATATGCTTATAGGACTACTGTATCAAACTCCTATGTTACAGGCTCCGTTACGGGAAATAACAAAACAGGCGGGCTTGTGGGATATGCTAGAGATTCTTCTTCTATCTCAAACTCCTATTCCACAGCTACCGTTACCGGAAATGATGACACAGGCGGGCTTGTGGGATATGCTGATTCTTCTACTGTATCAAACTCCTATGCTACAGGCTCCGTTACGGGAAATGATGACACAGGCGGGCTCGTGGGAAGTGCTACTTATACTACTGTATCAAACTCCTATGCTACAGGTTCCGTTACGGGAAATAACCAAACAGGCGGGCTTATGGGCAGTAGTTGGGATTCTGTATCAAACTGCTATTCTACAGGCTCTGTTACAGGAAATGACTACACAGGCGGGCTTTTGGGAAAGGCTAATTCTTCTACTGTATCAAACTGCTATACAAATTCTGATGTTAAAATGAAAGACGGTGCTACAGGTACATATTTCGGCATCTTGTTTGGTTCGACATCACGCACCGGGGTAACTGCAACAAACGTCTTTGGTAACGAAGACAAATCAACAATTAAAAATTTGCTTGGTGATGGTTCTTTAAATTCAAGTTCCTCAAACACTCGTATTATGGGTGAACCAGAGTTTTTAACAGCTTCTACGTGGGACAGCTATGATAACAATATTTGGGACAAAACAGAATACCCACCAACTTTAAGACTCGCTGAAACAGGTGAAGGCTCGGGCGAAGGCGGTTCGGGTTCGGGCGAAGGCGGTTCCGGTTCGGGCGAAGGCGGTTCCGGTTCGGGCGAAGGTTCAGGTTCCGGTGAAGGCGGTTCGGGCTCGGGCGAAGGCGGTTCCGGTTCGGGTGAAGGCGGTTCCGGTTCGGGCGAAGGCG
>CAMEWS010000039.1 GCA_945946765.1 uncultured Clostridia bacterium | reverse complement strand
AAATATGCTAACCAATCTTACCTTATCAAATTAGTAGAAGCAGCATTAGCGACAACTACAGTACCTATCGCTTTACACTTAGACCACGGTGCTGATTTTGAAATTTGTAAAGCTTGTATCGACGGCGGTTTTTCTTCTGTAATGATTGACGGTTCAAGATTCCCGTTTGAAGAAAACGTTGCTGTTACTAAAAAAGTTGTTGAATACGCTCACGAAAGAGGCGTTTCAGTTGAAGCCGAACTCGGTAAATTGGCTGGTGTTGAAGACGACGTTAACGTTGACGCAAAAGATGCTAAATACACTAACGTTAAAGAAGCTGTTGAATTTGTAAAACAAACAGGTTGTGACTCTTTGGCAATCGCTATCGGTACTTCACACGGTGCTTACAAATTTGCGGGCGAAGCAAAATTAGACTTTGAAAGACTTAAAGAAATCAAAGATGCGTTGAAAGAAGCAGGTTTTGGCGATTACCCAATCGTTCTTCACGGTTCTTCTTCAGTTCCGGCAGAATTTGTTGCTAAATGTAATAAATTCGGCGGTAACTTGCCTAACGCTCAAGGTGTTCCTGAAGATATGCTTAACTACGCTTCAAAACACGGTGTTGCTAAAATCAATATCGATACAGATTTGAGATTGGCAATGACTTCTACAATCAGAGAATTCTTTGTAGAACATCCTGAAAAATTTGACCCACGTGAATATATGGGACCCGGAAGAACCGCTGTTAAAGAAATGGTTAAACACAAAATGATTAACGTTCTCGGTACAGCTGGTCACGCTGACGACTAGCGGAATCCGTGCGGACACGTAAGTGTCCATGTGAACAAGGTTTATGAAGTGAAAAAATTTTTATTTAAAAATTTTGAAACGAAATACTAAACCTTGTGAACGCCGGTATTCCAAGAAGCGGAATCCGTGCGGACACGCAGGTGTCCATGTGAAAATGCTTATTTAAGACCTCCTTATTTAGGAGGTCTTTTTGTTGCAAGAATTGTAAACAACTTGAACAAATTGTTTTAAAGAAATATAATAGTAAAACTATGGAAAATAAATTAAAAACGGTACTCAATCAAATACCGGAGCTTTTATCCTCCGATGACGATTTAAATAAAACTTTTGAAAAATCAGTAAACCAATTAAAAACAATTGTGGATTTTGAAAATGCATACGTTTGCTATTTAAATGCCGGCTGTGCCAATATTCAATATAAAGATCTCAACTCTGATGTTAATCCCGTTGCTAAAGAAGAATTAATTATAAATTTCCCTGAAATTTTGAAAACTAAATTATACGAAACCTCTGTATTTACTTTTGATGAAAATTCAGGATTTTTTAAAGCCCTAAAATTGGTAGAAACCAATTCTACTTTTTTGCTTGCAAAACTAAATATCAGAGAAACGGTTTTTGGTTTTTTACTCTTAACCAGAAGCAACAAATTCCCGTTCGCCAAAAGCGAAGAAGAACTTGTATCGGCTTTTTCTTCTTTAATATCTTATTCAATTAAAGATTCTGAACTTTCAAGCGTGTTTAAATTACAGTTAAGAGCCTTGCAAGACAGCATCTTAGAAAAAACACAGGCATTTGACACAATAAAAAAACAAAACGAAAAAATTCTTGCAGCTGATAAAGTTAAAAATGAGTTTTTAGCAAATATATCACACGAGCTAAGGACTCCGTTAAATGCAATTATCGGATTTTCTGAAGCATTGTCAATGAAAATATTCGGTCCGTTAACAGAAAAGCAGGAAGAATATGTCACTGACATTCATGTTTCGGGGCTGCATTTGCTAGGGATGATTAATGAAATTTTAGAGCTTTCAAAAATTGAAGCAAAAGCGATAAAGCTGGCAATTTCTAAATTCAACTTACAAACCTCGTTAAACGAAGTTTGCAACATTGTCCGCCCGCTTGCAAACAAAAAACACATAGAATTAATAAAAACTACTAAAGACATGTTGGAAATCGATGCGGATTATCAAAAAATTCAACAAATTTTATACAACCTTTTAAGTAATGCTATTAAATTCACGGGTGAAAACGGAAAAATAGAAATCGGCTATAAAAAAGACAACGACGACGTAATACTTTATGTAAAAGATAACGGTGTAGGCATAGACAAAAAATACGAAGGTAAAATCTTTGCAAAATTTGTACAACTAAACAATGTATACTCTAAAAAAGAAAGTTCTACAGGGCTTGGTTTGACAATCACAAAAGAGCTTGTTGAGCTTCATAACGGAAAAATTTGGTTTGAAAGTGTTGTTGGAGAAGGTACAACTTTCTTTGTAAAACTGCCTATTGAACATATAAAAACAGAAAATGACGTATAATGGCTAAAATTTTAATAGTTGAAGACAATGAATTAAATTTAAAATTAATGAAAGATATTCTTGAATCACAAGGATATAATACAGAAACAGCCCAAGACGGTAAGGAAGGACTTGAGAAAGCTTGCGAAAACGCTTACGATTTAATACTGTTGGATCTTCAAATGCCTATTGTGTCCGGTTATGACTTTTTACGAATTTACGATAAAAAAACTCCTGTTATAGTTGTTTCTGCATGTGCAATGGAGAACGAAGTAAACAAAGCCAAAGAGCTCGGGTGTATTGATTACATATCAAAACCTATTCAAATAGTGGATTTTTTAAAGACGATAGAAAAATATATTTAAAAATATAAAAACGCCTTTGATATAAAACCAAAGGCGTTAATAATTTAGGTACATTCGTGTTCTATTTCGTCAGCATTTGCAAAATTTTCCATATCTTCAACAGAAACCGTATCAGGAGCTTGTGCAATAGGTTCAAGCCCTTTTTGTAAAAGTTCTGCTTCTTTTGATTTCAATTTATCATCGGCAATAAGCAAATCTCTGCCTTTTAGCGCAGACATAATTTGTATGACGGCTTCTGACGGAGCACCATCTTTCCCGACTTTTTCTTGTACTTTATAACTTACCCAATCTGTCGGCAAATCTGCAATCTTTATATATCCGCCTTGAGAATCCAAACGTTTATCAATTTCGTTAACAAGTATTTTGGTCACATAATCCTTTTGTGACTTAAACCTGCAAGGCAATACAATTTTGTTTCCTATAACTTCTTCAGGGTCACGTTTTTCATGTTTTTTGAACAATTCCGCAGCAATTTGCAAATGTCCAATTTCATAATCCGTAAACATTTCCCAAATATCTTTTAAGCGTTCATTTTCTTCATCAATCATACAGTTATAATATGTACAGACCTCCATAAATTCGTGCAAAAGTAATTTTTCAAACCACGATTCAGTCGGGTCAATTAAAGATTCGTACATTGTAACGTGTTCTTCTTCAACGTCTTTGATTTCCGCATAAGTTTCTCTGATAGCTTGACTGCCATACTCCATACCGTGCTCGGCATAATAATTGTGTGTTTGCTGTTCTGCCGAAACAAGAGTATAAATATTTACTTTTGTTTGAGGATTAGCAGTCGTTTTATCATAAGATTTTCTGAGTCTTATTGCGTTGTCATTGTGATGATTTTGTGTCGGGCGGCTGAGCATTATATCCGTTTGCTCCTGCACAACAGCGTTGGGACTAATGCCATGTTCTAAATACGCCCACTGACTATATCTGTAAAGGTGGTCAAAATCTTCTAAAAGTCCAAAATCAAAAGTTTCTTTCACATAAGAATCTGGCTCATTTTGAGCCATCCAAGCCGTCAAATCAACAGCTACTTGTTCATATCCCAAAGTTGTTTCTAAAACCGATTGGTCTGCAGGTGTCAACCAATTTACGGTTGATTGCTGCATATCTTCTATACGGCGGGTTTGAGCCAAAAATTTATTAACTTCTCTATCAGCGCAATTTCGGGAAAAATTATGTTTAAAATTCCAAGCCTCGACTTCTATTCCGTTCATCAAAATTTGTCGTGTTCTTGAATAACAATCAATTTCGGTTTTATTAAACGGTTTACGAGCAATTTCATGCCAGCTTCTAAGCTGTTTATCAACCGGAATTCCTTTTTCTTGTAATGGATTCATTTCACTACCTTTCTGTTAAATATTTAATCCACGTTTTTACTGTACATGCATATTTTGCCAGTACATAAACTCAAAAGCACCATTATAAAATGGTGCTCAATTAAAAATTAAATAAAACAAAGTAAAATTAAATCGCCCGAATTACTACAATTGCTTACCCATAAGCTCTGATTTTTGAGCAGTCTTTTTGACCGTTTCAAACAAAATATCAGAAATATTACTTTCATTCAGCACTTTGTTACCCTCTGCAGTCGTCCCTCCGGGGGTAGTAACGTTTGTAATCAGCTGTTGAGGATCAACACCCGATTCCAAAATCATTTTTGCAGCCCCCAATGCTGTTTGAGCGGAAAGCGTAAGAGAAGTTTTGTAATCCAAACCCAACTTTTCACCCGCTTTAGCTATTTCATCAATAATGTAATAATAAAATGCAGGTCCTGAGCCACTAACACCCGTAACAGCATCAATGTCTTTTTCTTCTGCTTTAACAACTTTGCCTACACTTTGAAGTATCTGCATTACAGTATCCAAATCCTCGTCAAAAGCGTGCTTACCTTTACATACAGCGCTCATACCTTCACCCAAAAGTGCGGGCGTGTTAGGCATTACTCTTATTATACGAGCTTCTTTTTCCAATATATCCTCTATTCGTTGTGAAGAAATACCGGCAGCGATAGAAACAATAAGTTTTGAATCATCAATTCTGTCTTCAATTTCAGTCAAAACATCTTTTACAACAAACGGCTTAACAGCCAATAGAATAATATCCGCTTCAGCGACAGCTTCTCTATTGTTGTTTACAAATTTAATACCAAGCTCGTTTTTCATTTTGTTAGCATAATCGAGATTCGGCTCTGAGGCGATAATTCTGTTTTTGTCGTAAAGACCTGATTTTAAAAGGCCTTTAATAATTGCAGTTGCCATTTTTCCTGCGCCTATAAATGATATTTTGGCTGTTTTATTATCCATCAGTGTAAACCTTTATTAAATCGTGTACTATCCGCATTTGACAATCGTCTTTGTCTTTTTTATCATGATATAACGCAAAAAAATTAATTCAAGGAGCAATAAAAATGAGACGTACATTAGAAGGAACAAAAAGAAAAAGACAAAACGTCAGCGGTTTTAGAGCCAGAATGGCAACCCCGGGCGGAAGAACAGTTTTAAACAGAAGAAGAGCAAAAGGCCGTCACAAATTGGCTATTGAAGCTAAAAAAAGAGCGTAAGTTTAATACTGACAAAAAGTTTTAAAACAGGTCTGCCACTCTTCAAAAGATATAGCAGACCTGTTTTAATTATTATACACAGTAAACACACATAGATTTACTATAAACTTAAAATTATGATACCTAAACAATTTCGTTTAAAACAAACTAAAGCATTTGACGCAACTTATCACAATCACAAAATTGTGTCCGATTCAATTATGACCATTTATACGGGCAGGCTTAAAAAATCTGAAATGACCCCGACACGTTTCGGCTTTGTTGTGAGCAAAAAATTCCACAAACGTGCGGTAAAAAGAAACAGGATTAAAAGGCTTTTTCGTGAATGTGTAAGACTTGCGATTAAAGAAAACAAGTTGGGTAATTTAGAAAAATATATGTCTTTTATCATAATGCCGAAAGTGTCGGAAAATAATTACAAGTTAAAACTTGCGGAGGTTCAACACTCTTTTTATAAATTGACGGAACGTATCAAATAAATTTATACTATAATATAAACATAACAGGAAATTGGAGTTAAGCATGAGAAAACCGAATATTGCAGTTTTAGGAGCAACAGGTGTAGTAGGAAGAGAAATCCTGAAAATTTTAGTAGAAAATGAAGTACCCTATAATGAAATAAAGTTTTTAGCCAGTGCAAAGAGTGCAGGCAAAACAATAACGTTTAAAGGCGAAGAACACACTATTATTGAAGCGACACCCGATGCTTTTGAAGGTGTAAATATTGTGCTTGCTTCAGCAGGTGGCGGAACATCACTTGCACTTGCACACGAAGCCGTAAAAAGAGGCTGTGTATACATTGATAACTCAAGTGCTTTCCGTATGGAAAACGATGTACCGCTGGTTATTGCAGGGGTAAATGATGACGACCTTAAAAATCACAAAGGTATTGTAGCAAACCCCAACTGCTCAACTTCTCAACTTATGCTTGTATTAAAACCGTTACACGACTATGCCAAAATCAAAAGATTGATTGTAAGCACATATCAGGCTGTATCAGGTGCAGGGCTTGCAGCTATTAACGAGCTTAGAGAAAACACCATTGCAGAAAACGAAGGCAAAGAGTTTAAGAACGAAAAATTTAAAAAACCGATTGCTTACAATGTAATTCCGCAAATAGACGTATTCTGCGATAACGGTTATACAAAAGAAGAAATGAAAGTTACAAATGAAACTAAAAAAATTCTTCACCTTGATGCAGATACTCCGATTTCTTGTACAGCGGTAAGAGTACCCGTGTTCCACGGACACTCGGAAGCGGTAACAATTGAGTTTGAAAAAGAAATCACTCCGCAAAAAACAAGAGAAATTTTAGAAAACGCTTGGGGTGTGGAAGTTATGGACGATGTTGAAAATTACATTTACCCAACCCCTCGTGATGCTGCAGGTAAAAATCCCGTATATGTAGGCAGAATACGTAAAAACATTGCTTTTGATAATGCAATTGACCTATGGTGTGTTGCCGATAACATCAGAATCGGTGCGGCTTTAAACACTGTAAGAATAGCCCAAAGCGTAATAAGAATGGATTTGTATTAATATAAGTATATGAAAATGGAAACCGAAAAAATAATACCAATATCAGAATATGATTATGAATTGCCAAAAGAACTGATTGCGCAAACTCCGTCAGAAAAACGTGAAAACTGCAAAATGATGGTTCTTGACAGGAACACTCAAACAATTGAGCATAAGCATTTTTACGATATAACAGATTATTTTGACAAAAATGACGTACTTGTTTTAAACAATACAAAAGTAATTCCCGCCCGCCTTTTTGGAAGAAAGAACACAGGCGCACATATTGAAGTTTTTCTGTTAAAACAAATCGGCGACAAAACTTGGGAAGTGCTTATCAACCCGTCAAAAAGAGTTAAGGAAGACTCTATTATAGAAATTTCACCTGATATGTACGTTAAAGTGTTAACTCGTCAAAACGAAGGCAAATGGCTTGTTAAACTTAATTATGACGGTGATTTTTACAATATCCTTGATAAAGTAGGAAACATTCCGCTTCCGCCGTACATAGAAAGAACAATGACGGACGAACAACTAAAACATCTTGATTATGACAGATATCAAACTGTTTACGCTCAAAAAGAAGGTTCTGTTGCCGCTCCTACAGCGGGATTACATTTTACACAGGAAATACTTGAAAAGCTTAAAGCAAAAGGAGTTCAAGTCTGCTACGTAACTTTAAACGTGGGTTTAGGAACATTTAGACCCGTTAAAGTTGAAAATATTCTTGAGCACAAAATGGATTCGGAAGAATTCGAAATTCCTGCCGAAACAGCAAGAATCATAAACGAAGCTAAAAGAACAGGGAAACGTATTACTGCAGTCGGAACAACTACCGTAAGAACATTGGAAACCTGCATGAAAAAATATGATGAGATATTGGAAGTTATTGATGATTCAACACTTTTTATCTACCCCGGATTTGAATACAAAGTTGTAGACAGACTGCTAACAAACTTTCACTTACCAAAATCAACATTAATTATGCTTACCTCGGCATTTGCGGGTAAAGATTTTGTCTTTAAAGCATACAAAGAAGCTATTGAACACAAATACAAATTTTACAGTTACGGCGATTGCATGTTGATTAATTAATTATATAGTATTTTTTTCTTGTTAATCAGTTTAATATTTTAACTTCACCGCTATCAAAACACAGATATCCTCGTACAATTTCAAATTTTTTGTCGTGATATGCTTGTCTTAAAATTTCCGAGCGTTTTAACAGTTTTCTTTTCTTTGTAAGAGTATAATCCCGAGCAAGCTCGTTATAGCACTCGGTTTCTGAATCAATAATTTCATAAACCGAACGAATAAGCAGTTTCAAGTGTTCGGGTTCTTTTGGGTACATTTCTTTTGCGGCTTTCATAACCCCACAATCATCGTGACTAAGCACCATAACCAATGGTACGTGCAAATGTTCTACGGCATATTCAACGCTTTCCAGAATATTTTCACCAATAACCGCACCTGCGCAACGCACAACAAACAATTCACCAAAACCTTTGTCAAATATTAACTCAGGGATTACTCTTGAATCCGAGCAGGTAACAATACATGCTATCGGCGATTGACCGTTTTTGTGAGATTTTAAAGTTTCGACACAACGATTTGTAACGGTAGATTCACCATTAACAAAGCGATTGTTACCCTCTAAAAGAATATCAAGGGCTTTCTTGGCTTGTTCAATCATTACTTGCCTTCGTCCACGTTTTTAACTTCTTTTGCCTCTACTTTTTTAGCGTCAGGCATGGGTTCATCGGAGGACAAAACTTTTTTGTTTTTCTTAGCTTCAACTTCGGCATCAAGCTGTTTGTTAATAATCAAAGTTTGACCAACCTGAATAACATTGCTTGTAATCAAATAAAGCAATACACCTGCAGGAATAGGGATAAACAGGAATGTTGCCGTAAGCATAATTGGCATCATTGTTCCCAAGCTTTTTTGCATAGCTTCTTGAGCAGGGTCAGCCTGCTGCATTTTGTTTGTTGCCATCATTATTTTTTGAGTAAGGAACATTGATAAACCAAAGATTACAACGAGCATAAGAACATCATAATTAAACGATGAAGCTGTTTTATCCGTAGGAACGGAGGCTACAAGATTGTCGCCCTGTTTGTTAAAGGTAATTTTTTCAATTTCTCTTGTGTTGTTATTAGTAACAGTTGCTTGCGCACTTGTGATTTGTGCTAACTGACTAAACTTCAAATCAAAATCATCAAGGCTGATTTTCAAATCAATCGGTTCACCGGGCGTAATATCACCTTGAACTTTTACAGCATTACGTGGGTTTGAAATTTTAACATTTTCAAGCTCTTTATCGCCGACAAAGACCTTAATATTTTTATTTAAAGAAAAAGTATCTCTTGTTCCTACGGAAAATTTACCGTCATTAGAAATACCGGCATTACCTTTTAAAGTTGCATCCAATCTGTCAATAAACAAGAAATTTGATTGTCCTGCCATAGATATAAATTGAGGACTCATCAAAGAAGAATACAAAAGAATAAAAATCGGCATTTGAATTAACAAAGGCAAACATCCTGCCATAGGATTAAATTTGTGTTCTTTATAGAACTCCATCATTTTTTGCTGCATCATTTGCGGATTGTTTTTGTACCTGTCTTGAATTTGTTTCATTTTAGGCTGCAATTGCTGCATAGTTTTCATCGAACGCTGTTGTGAAACATTCAGCGGCCACATTGCAAGACGGATAATAACAGTCAATGCAATAATGCCCAAACCATAGCTTCCGAATATATTACTGAGTTGTTTTAAAAATTCTATTGTTAATGTTGTAAAATCCAATGTTCTTCTCCCTTGTAAAAAATGTTCATAAAAATCTGTCACCTTGAATTTATTTATAATTCACAATTTAGAACGGTTTTGAAACAATTTCAAAATGACAATATAACAATTGTAAAACAAAAATATGTAATGTAATGTAAATTTATGCTATCTTTTAATAAAAACTAAACAAAAGGCAATTTTATGAAAATAGTAGTTTTTGGCGCAAGTGAAATCGGCTACCTGATAGCAACGGAATTCTTTGAAGACCATGACATTACAATAATAGACAACGAGGAAAACAGAACTGATGCACTAAACAAGTTGGATATCAGCTACATAGCGGGTAACGGTTCTAATATAAATACACTAAAAGCGGCAAATATTGAAGATGCGGATATATTTATTGCTTGCAGTCTTTTTGATGAAGCAAATATTGTTTCCTGCCTGACGGTAAGCAGGCTTACGCGTGCCAAAACGGTTTGTTTTGTCAGCAAACCCGAATACATAGAATCCTTAAGTCTTGTAAAAAACACTCAATACGAAGTTATCGACTATGTAATATGGCCGGAAGAACTTCTTACACAAGAAATTTTCAGAATCATTACCGTTCCCGAAGCCGTTGACGTAGAGAACTTTGCAGGCGGTAAAGCACGTCTTTTGGAATACAGGATTAAAGAAGATTCTGCTTTACTGAACAAAAAGCTTAAAGATTGCAAATTTACGGAAGAAACGCTTGTTGTTGCACTGACAAGAGAAGAAACTCTTTTTATTCCTAACGGAGAAACGGAATTTAAGCTAAATGACAAAGTTATAATCATGGGCTCGTCAACCTCTCTTGATATACTTGCAAGAGAAATATTCCAAAGCCAAACAAAAGTAAAAACCGCCGCCATAATAGGCGGAGGCAGCGTAGGGTTAATGCTTGCACAAAACCTTGAAAAAAGCGGTATTAAGGCAAAAATTATAGAAAGAGATTACAAACGCTGTGAATACCTTACGGAAATGCTAAAAAAAACACTTGTTTTGTACGGTGACGGAACAAACATGGAACTTTTACAACAGGAAGATATCGGCGACTGCGATGTTGTAATCAGCGTAACCAACAATGATGAAAAAAACCTTTTATGCTCACTTTTGACAAAACAAATGGGAGCAAAGAAAATCATAACACGTGTATCAAAATCAGCTAATATCAGCCTTTTTGAAAAAGTCGGCATTGATGTTGCAATTTCACCGAAAGAAGCCGCAATTAACGAAATAAGAAACAACCTTATCGAAACCGATGTTGAAATTTTGGCTACGGTGGAAAGAGGGCAAGGCAGAATTATTGAAGCACTGATTCCAAAAACATTTAAAGAAACAACTCTTATGGACTTAAAACTGCCCGAAAAAGCAATTATTGCCATAATCCAAAGAGGTCATAACGTTATTATTCCAAAAGGTACAACCATACTAAAACCCGATGATTCACTCCTAATCTTCACCAGAGAAGAATCATCACAAAAAATTATAGATTTCTTTAGAGGGTAAAAATGAGAATATCATACATATTCACATCACTTGTTCTGGTATTAAGATGTATTGCACTGGTAATTCTTGCACCGATAGCCATTGCGGCATATTATCGTGACTGGAATTCAATACTTCCGTTTTTTGCCGCTTCTGTTTTGTGTGTGATATTAAGTTTTTTGTTTAACAAAAAATCAGACTCATTTGAAAGTCTTAACGATATTAAAAAATCAGAAGCGTTGTGTGTTGTTGCATTGTCTTGGATATGTTTCAGCATAATCGGAATGATTCCGTATTTGCACTTTGGTCTGACACCGTTAAACTCACTTTTTGAATCGGTATCAGGAATTACAACAACGGGTGCAACTATCTTGACCCATTACGATTATCCGAAAGCAATGTTTTTTTGGCGTTCCATGACACAATGGCTCGGAGGCATGGGAATAATCGTATTGTTTATAGCTATTTTACCCCAATTTGCCGTTGCGGGCAGACAAATGTTTTTTGCGGAAGCCCCCGGTCCTACTGAAGACAAAATTACACCGAGAATCAGAAACACAGCAAGTGCGGTTTGGACAATATATTTGCTATTAACATTAACAGAAATAGCACTTTTGAAAATATCAGGCATGCCGTTATTTGATGCAGTTTGCAATTCTCTTTCAACTCTTGCCGGCGGTGGATTTTCACCCAATGAGTTAAGCATCTTGGGGTATCATTCAAATATAATAAACTGGATAATGATATTTTTTATGTTTATTGCAGGTATAAACTTTGCGCTGTTATACAAAGTTTATCTTAACAAAACTCCGTCACTGCTTTTTAAAGATGAAGAATTTAAAACTTATACGGGGATAATTATTGTGTTTTCCCTGATAATTGCCACAATATTGTTTATAAACAATCATTACAATGTAATTAACGCAATAACTTCGGGATTTTTCCAAGCAACAAGTATTATAATTACCGCAGGATTTGCATCAGTAGATTTTAACGAATGGCATTTGTACTCAAAACTGTTTTTGTTTGCTCTGTTTTTCTCTGGTGCTTGCGCAGGTTCCGCAGGTGGCGGCATGAAGGTAGTAAGATGGTTGTTTTTGTTTAAATACTTAAAAAGAGAAATAGCCAAAATCTTACACCCTAACGCTGTTTATCCGATAAAAATAAACAAAACGATTCTTCCTCAAGAAGTAATTCAACAAATAATTGCGTTTATACTTTTTTATTTTCTTATATTCGGCATCAGTGCATTTTTAATAGCCATAATTGAAAACAACACAATAATCGGAGTTACAGGTAGCATTTCAACTCTTGGTAACATTGGGCCCGCATTTGGAGCAATGGGACCAATGGGTAATTTTGACATTTTACATCCGTTCTCAAAAGTTCTTTGTATATTTAACATGCTAATTGGCAGACTTGAGCTTATACCGTTTTTGGCGATGCTACATCCTGATTTTTGGAATGTGAAATAAATTTAAAGAGTAATATAACGCTACAATTCCACACCTGAAGAAATCTCATGGTAAATTGCTTACCATTCCAAAGATTGCTTCGTGAATTCAAACCTTACAAGCCCTACAGCAACACGCCTCGCAATGACGTGTTGTCATTCCGAATTTAGTTGACAAAGGGAACGTCAGAACCGAAGGTGATGACTGTGACCCTGTCCTTACAAGGCGCAGCCGCAGTGCGGAATCGCAAGGTCTTGGCGACCCAGAACTAAATTCAGGGTGACAAAAAGGTAAAATGTCATTGCAAACTCGGTTGAAATTGTAAACACAAGGTTTCCTTGCACGCCGTAGAAAGTAGAAAGTAGGTTGGGGTTTCCACCCCAACAGCAAGACCGTACTGCGGCTTCGC
>CAMEWS010000038.1 GCA_945946765.1 uncultured Clostridia bacterium | reverse complement strand
GGCGGAAGCCGCAACGCCGTTTATGGCGACCGAGTAAGACAGAAAGAAAACGAACCAAAACACCCTAAAGAGTATCCTGATTCGTACGGCTCGTATCCTCGCCTACGACTCAAGTAAGAAAAACCGGCGCTATTAAAAGAGCTTTTAAAGTCTTTGTTCGAAAATTTCAGGTCACAGCGAAATCGGACAGGCACGCCGTGTGAGGCAAAGCCGAACCCAGTGCCTATGTGAAGGAAAACCACGCTTTTCCGTAACGTCCGATTTCAAGACAAGAACCTGTAAATTTTCTTCAAATCCTTAAAAAGCTCTAATCAAAACTACAACGGCAAAGCCGTACTACGCCTGCGGCGTGCAAGCAAACCTTGCGATTCCATTTCGTCATGCTAAATTTATTTGACAAATTTCGGCATGACGGAAAGTTTTAAGATTACACTCACGACTTTCGTACTCGACAAGCCTCTACAAACGAAATTCGTTTAAACAACCTAATCACAAAATACACCTTGTTGAAAATAACAAGTTACACTTCTTCTGTTTCTTCCACAGGATGAATAGGCAGGCGGAAACCAAAAGTTGAACCTTCTCCGGGACGGCTTTTTACAAAAACTTCGCCTTGATGATGTTTTTCTATGGTAATTTTAACAAGATGCAGACCTAACCCCGTACCTTTTACTGTATGAGTGTTATTTTCCACTCTGTAAAATCTTTCAAATATTTTCTTTTGATGTTCTTCAGGAATACCGCAGCCTTGATCTTCAACGGAAACTTCAATAAAGTTCGGGTCACGTGCGATTTCGGCACGAACTTTAATTCTGCCGTTTTCGGGAGAATATTTTATTGCATTGGATAAAAGATTATTTAACGCTCTAACAATACTGTCTGCATGTATCGGAATTTCGGGCAAATCCGGTTCTTTTATTAATGAAAAAGTAATATGTTTTTCTTCCGCAAGAATTTGCATTGACTGAATCTCTGATTCTATCAACGGAATAATGTTTGTATTATCTTTTTCAACTTTTACACTGCCAGCTTCCAAGCGTGAAAAATCAAGAATGTCGTTGACCATTTTTTGAAGTCTTGCAGCTTCTTTATTAATAACTTCAAAGAACTCTTTATTTGTTTTTTCATCAAAATCCGCAGAATGATTATAAAGTGTATCAATATATGTTCTTAAAACAGTAACGGGTGTTCTGAGTTCGTGACTTACATTAGAAATAAAGTTGCTTTTCATCTTATCAATTTCAACTTCTTTTGTAACGTCAATAAGAACAATTACATAGCCCACATAATCCTGATTTTTTGTGAACATAGGCGAGATTACTGCTTTTATTACACGTCCGTCAATTTCAATATTGAAATCAAGCGGTTTATTTTCCATAACATCAAGCGGTGTATCTTTAAATTGCTCAATTTTTTCTTTAAAACAAAGTTCTCCGTCTGTATCACAATACATTTGGATTTTTGTATTTAAAATTTGAGCATCATCAACTTCGAGCATTTTTTTAGCCGCATTATTAACAAGCACTACATTGTCATAATTGTCACAAACAACAACACCGTTAACAATACTCATAAGTACAGCTTCAAACTTGTTACGTTCTATTGTGAGCTGGTCAATATTTTGTTCTTCATATTGATGCAAACGCAAAGACATTCCGTTAAAAGCTTGAATAAGTTCTTTAATTTCACCTGAAGTATTTTTGTCATCAAGCGTATAGCCAAACTGTCCGGTGGTAATCTTTTTTACACCGTGATGAAGAATACTCAACTCTCTTGTAATAAGTATCGTATTTATAAGAATAACAAGAGTGAATACAAGCCATGCCACAGTAAACACAACCAACATAGAATTTCTTGTTGCGTGAGAAATGTTTTTGGTAGCACCACCGGACAAACCGACAAGAACCGTACCAATATTTGTTCTTGCGCCATCCTTATTCACCAACATTTGAGATGAGCTTGTTATTTTAGTCTTTGCAGCCCTTTCGGGATAATCATTTTTGCTTGAATATAAAACTTTTCCGTCAGCATCTTTAAATTCTATAAAAGCAATTTCGTTATTGCTGTTGATTATCGAACGAGAATGACTTTGAAGTGCGGAAAACTTTTCAAAATCTTGTACATCTTTGGTAACTTCAACGCTCTCAATGGCAAGTGTTCTTGTTAAAATTTCACCAAAACCTGAGTAAACCTCTGAAATTTTTTGTTGGATATTTGTAATAGCAAAAAAAGCCAACCCTATAATAAGGACTGTACTTACAACCAACCCTAAAAGAATTAACTTATTTTGAGTGCTAATACTAATTTTTTTATCCAATTTTTTATCCATTTTAAACAGATTATATCATAAATCAAAAATATATAAATAATATAAACCGATTTTTCTACAATCAACTAAATACGAGTTTCTTTAGCCCTGTGTAAAACAACACGCACAAATAACCTCTACCTATAAACAAACTCAAGAAATTAAGTCTTTCATATCTTTCACCGCTTTTTCCAAGCCATCAAAAACAGCTCTTGCGATAATATTATGACCGATATTAAGCTCAATAAGTTCGGGTATTTCGTTCATTCTGTGAACATTTTCATAGGTTAAACCATGACCTGCGTTGACTTTTAATCCCAGTTGATTTGCCAATTTTGCAGCATCACGCAAGTTACAAAATTCTTTTTCCTGTTCAGCCGCATCTTTTGCATCAGAATATTTTCCTGTATGAAGTTCAATAAATTGTGCACCTGTTTTTGCGGCAGCTTCAACCTGTTTTTTATCCGCATCAATAAACAGACTTACAACAATACCGGCACTAACAAGCGGTTGAACAAATTCTTTTACAAACTCAACTCTTGATGCAACTTCTAAACCGCCTTCCGTTGTAACTTCCTGACGTTTTTCCGGCACAAGACAAACATTTTCGGGCAAAACCTCCAACGCTATTTTTTGCATTTCTTCCGTAAGTGCCATTTCTAAATTCAAACGAGTTTTTAAAACTTTTTTAAGTTCCACAACATCGTTGTCACGAGTGTGACGCCTGTCTTCTCTAAGATGAACGGTGATTCCGTCCGCACCTGCTTTTTCACAAACAAGTGCAGCTTTTATTAAATCAGGTTCCGCTCCGCCTCGAGCATTTCTTAATGTAGCTATATGATCAATATTTACACCTAATAACATTTATAACCCCTCTGCAAATTTTTATTACAAGCAAAGTATAACGCAAAATACAATGAAAATTAAGCCAACAATATTAAAATATTATTAAATTTCCAAATACTTTATATATTGCAACCGCAATTTATGTATGTTTATACTATTATATTTTTGTAAATAAGTGTGGTAAAAATGACTAAAGATTTATCAATTGTACTTGTAAACTACAAAACCAAAGACCTTACAAAGCAATGTATTGAATCTATTTACGAAAAAACAAACGGAGTAGACTTTGATATTTACGTAGTGGACAATGCGTCATATGACGGCATTGACAAACTCATTCATCAAGAATTTCCGCAAATAAAATTTATTCAAAACGATAAAAATAAAGGTTTTGGAGCAGGTAATAACATTGCGTTAAGACAAATTGATTCTAAATATGTTCTGCTTTTAAACACGGATACATTATTAATAAATAACGCAATAAAAATACTTTATGATTTTATGGAATCGCACCCGACTGTCGGAGCATGCGGCGGTAACTTGTACGATGAAAACAATAACCACATTCATTCTTACGGCAATATTTTTGATTTGACGGATTTATTCCTTAAAACATTTTGTTTAAGATATTTTTTCCCAAAACGGCACAAAAAAATGCAAGACACAGGGAATAACGAAGCCGATGAATTAAAAACAGTAGATTATATAACAGGTGCGGATTTAATGCTTCGCAAAGATGCCCTTGATAAGGCCGGTATTTTTGATGAAAGATTCTTTATGTACTCTGAAGAATCAGAACTTCAATTCAGAATAAAAAAAACAGGGTACGAAATTTATATTGTTCCTGAGGCAAAAATTATTCACCTACATAACAAATCGCCCAAAAAACAAGACCAAATATATTTTGAATTTTTAAAAAGTAAATACCTTTTATTCAAACTTTGTTACGGAACAAAAGAAAATTTAAACCTCATAAAAATACTTATGATTTTTCAAACAATTAACAAATTATTTCGACATAATAAAGCTATTTTGAATTTATACAAATATATATTAAATGACAAAATCGGAGAATCATAATGCTTAACGTATTGGCAGTATTCATAGGCGGTGGGACAGGTGCTTTATTCAGATATTTGATAACACAACTTTCCGCTAAATTAATCGGTTTATCTTATACAGGTACTTTTTGCGCAAACATAATCGGCTGTTTTATTATCGGATATGTTTTTGGCATAACTCTACAAAAAGCAGAGAGTATTTCTCCCGTATTAAAATTGTTCATAACTACCGGCTTTTTAGGTGGTTTAACAACTTTTAGCACATTTGCTTTAGAATCAATCTGTTTTTTAAAAGACGGAAAATGGATTCATTTTGCAATTTATATACTTGCAAGCATAATTTTGGGCTTGACAGCAGCTTACTCGGGTTTTATGTTAACTAAGTAAAGAATTATAAATGCACTAGCAAAATATTTTTTATTCCGTATTTGTATAAACGTTAGACGGATATAAAGACATGTCAATTATTATCAATCGTAAAGCCGAAAATTTTATTTCCGAGTTTGTCGGAAAACGCATTAATTCACCTGAGCAAAGGCTGTTGCAAGGTTTAACAGCACTGGGAATGCAGCCTTTTATTGACTACAACAATAAATCTGCAGACCCCGACACAAGAGCAGTATCGGTTGCAAGAACAATTGGAAAAATAATAGCAGGTACAGTTGTTGGTGTAAGCATTCGTTATGCAAGTATTTTTTTGGCAAAAGCTTTTTCAAGATACACTTTAACGGAAGGCGAAAAATTTATAACTTCTCTTAAAAGAAAAAGCAAAAAAGATATATTACTTCCAAATTTTAAACCTGAATTCTATAAAAACATGACTAAAGAAGAATTCGAAACTAAATATGACAACACAATAAAAACAATAGGCACACTAATTGCGACTGTTTCTATGATATTTACAAACTTTTTAATTGACGCCCCGTTAACAAAAATCATAACCAAAAGGCTAACAAACAGAATAAAAAAACGCATTGAAAAAAAACAATCAAAAGAGGTAAACAACAATGCCCAAACTTAATTTGTTAGAAAAACTTTGGTGTGAATATTCTGATGATGTAGGCAAAGCATTAATCCATCTCGGTGCTGCAGGCTGGTTTTTTTCCGCTACTGCTCAAATTGGGATGATTATAAAAAACAAAGATATCGATAAAAAAGAAAAAAGGTTCCTTGTCCCACAAGAAACTGCAGACGGAATCATAAATGTTGCGCTGTATTACACAATATGCCAAGCAATTAAAAATTTTGGCGAATATATTGTAGAAAATCTACATCTAACAACAAAAGATACAGCTATTTCCATCAGACAAATAAAAAGAGTACCGTCTAAATCCATAACAGAATTTGTAAGAGGAATGGCTGAAAGTTTTAGATGCGAAAAACTGGTAAAAACAAACAAACACACTAAAAACTTGTCAGATTTCTATAAGGGAGCAATTGCTTACATCAAAGCAGAAGACCCAATAGCAACAGCCAAATTTAACAACAAATATCCAAATGAGTTAAACCCACTAAATGCTTTCATTAACAAATATGGGAAAGATGGTGCAATCGAAAAACTACAAGCTGCACAAAAATCATTTAACCGTTTTAAAAACGGAATTGGTGTAATTGCGGCAGTAGGTGCTTCAATTATTGCTTGTAATTTAATCACACCATATGCAAGAAACCTAACAGCAAATTATTACCAGAAAAAAATGCAACGGCACAATGAAAGAACGGCATATAAGCCAAAGGTTGTGCCTTATAAAATACCGATATCTCAAACTTTTGACAAATTCAAAATCTGACTATTTTAAAATTACAGCATCAATCAATTCCCAGTTTTTGCCGTCTATACTGACATAAAGGGTATCTCCTTTTTGTTTTACTTTTTTGTATTTTATATCGGCAAGAACTCGCCCGTATTTGTCAGCAAGTCCGTATAACTCCCCACGTTTTACGGAATAAACAGGACTAAAGAGTTTAACGGATTTAATTTTATCGCAATTTACAGGGACAATTACAGTACCGCTATTTGAAAGAATTCCGTATTTATCGTCTTTTTGGGCGATTAAAATATTATCGCTCACTGATTTTAAAGAATCATACATTATAGGTACCAAAAATTTTCCGTCTATTATTGACAATGTTCCGTATTTATTGCCGAGTTGAGTCTTTAAAGACCCATCTTTCAGGTCAATTAAATTATTATATTGAAACGGAATAATTGTATTTTCTTTTACATCTATCAAACCGTATTTATTATTTTTTTTAGCAATAATTCTTGTTTCATTGTATACCGGTTTTAAATAATTGTAAGAATATTGTGAATTTAAATAATTTGTATTTGTACCAAACAAAAGACGGCTGCCATCAATAATCAAATAATGAACATCATCACAAATATGGTGTGTTATTATACGGCAATTACGCATAGCTATTGAACCATCCGGATTCAAAAGATTGTATGTTGAATATTCAGTTTTTGTATTATCACTATAATGTTTTGTTGTTATTATTTCTTGTTCTTTGTGTATATCACAACGCTCAAAATTATGAATTTCCGTTCTTTCCGTTACTCCTATAAGCCGCCTTGTATTAGAACTATCAGATGTTGCCGCATAACAAAACGAGCCGCTTAATAAAATCGCCAAAATAAAATTTAATATTTTTTTCTTCATCTTTTCACCGTTTCATTATATTTATTGTAATCATTCGTATTTGAATATGTAGTACTGTTTGCATTTTTGATAACAGTACTTATTGCACCTTTATGCTGTTCTGATGTTCTTGTTGTTCCTTTTGGGAAAACAAGTACAGCACTTCCTCTATAACCGCTAATTATATTAAACACAATAGACTTCACCTGTTGTGAAGCTTCGTTTGAAATATTGGTTTTAACAGATATATTAGAAATCGTACCGTTTTTAGACACCGTAAAAGTATACATAATATACAAAGTTCCGTTTATTGATTGTTTTGTTGCGCTATCCAGTTTCTTTAAACGGGAAGTAGCCTCTGAAATTATTCTGTTTTGAAGATTAGAATGCCATTTGTTCCATAAAATAGTTTCTTCCTGCTGCGTTAAAACTTTTTGAGGAGTTGCAACGGATTTTGTTGTGTTTAACGGTGTTTTAGATATTTGTTTAGTTGTCGTTTTTGGCTTGGGTGGTACAGCTTTTTGTTGAACTGGCTTCACTGCTTTTGGAACAGCTTTTGTCGTTTTGGGTTTTGGTTGCGTTTTTTGGGTAACGTTTTTTGCAGTCTTAGGCTTTTGTTGTATTGTTTTTGTTATCGTTTTTGAAGATACAGAAGTTTTAGGGCTTACAGTTTTTACGGGTTGAGTAACCTGCTTGGGTTGAACTTTTATCTCAGATTGAGGAGGTTGATATTGTACTGTATTTACTTGAACATTGTCCGTTTTTTTTACAGGTTCATCGACAACCTTCATCCCTGTATCAGTAATAACAATACTTTTGTGCAATACAGGATTATACAAACACAAAAAAACTGTCAACACACTTATGAATACTATTAAAACAAGCCATCTAAACATAAAACACCTCTAATTGACTGTATGAACAGTTTCTATATCATTATAATCTGATGCATTTGCACCGATAAATTTTCCTCTGGACGGCACATAAGTACCTGTAACAACAACTTTTGTCCGTTTTGAACCCTCAGGAAACCTTAACAACAATGAATGTTGCATTTTTGCCAATGCCATTTTTGCAGAATCCAATATAACAAGTCTTGTTTCTTCAGAACAAGCATTACCATAATTGTCATAAGGAGTTACATAAATGTTGGAAATATTGCCTTTGTTATCAATTTCAAAAGAATATTTTACTTTAACAGCCTCTTTATTTCGTCCAAAAGGATATTTAACCGAAGTTTTTAAAAAAGCGTTTGTAACATCTGCACGCCATTGATTCCAAACCAAAGAAGATACTGTTTCTTCACCAATATCAACAGTTTGAACATTAACAAGTTCTCCGTCTATCATTATTTGGCTAACCGTATTCTTAGTCTGTTCCTTTTTGGGTAGCGTTACATTTGCTTTTGTATTTGCAGATGATATTTTATTGGCAGAAGCAGAAGATAATTCTACAACCAAACTGTTGGTGGGCGCTATATTTTTTTTAACCTTTCCTGTATATGAGCCTTTTATAATTACCGATTTTTGAACAGTTTTTTGTGGGAATTTGACAATTGCATTTTTATTTAACACTTTTATTATTGACTTCATATTTGCAGTAATAATTTTAAGATTCTTCAAATCTGAAGATGCAACAGATTTATACTCAACATTGCCTTGCTCGTCTACAGAAAAAGAATACGTAAAATCTTTATTATTAATTGATATATCATTTAAAATAAAATCTTTAAGACGGACTGAAAGATTATCGCCCCAAAAAGACCACGTATTTTTTTCCGTAGCAGAAACCGAAGCATTGTTCAAGACAACGGTTGCCGCATTTACTTTTATGGCAAAACAAACAAATACCAACAATAAAACGATTGTTCTTCTTAAATTAAACATAGATATACTCAATCTTTTCACACATCGTTTACAGCTTATAGTATCTTATAATAATTACAAAACATTTATTTAGTTGATATTTAGCGTAAGACAATATCTTTTAAAGAATGTACAATTTTACCTGCAGAAGAAGTTGTTTTATTTTTTTCATCAAGCAAATATCCGATTTTTACACCTGCATTAAAAGCCGATTCAATGTCACGCTCTTTGTCACCGACAACAACGGATTTTTCCATATCAATATTGTATCTGTCACGGGCTTTTATATACATGCCGGAGGACGGTTTTCTATCAGGATGATTCAAATAAGGACAGCAATACACATCAGTAATTTCTACACCCTGTTTTTTAAATTCGGCTTTCATATGGTTATTAAAAGCGTTCATTTGCTCAATAGTGTAATATCCTCTTTCAACACCTGATTGATTTGTAATTACAATAATTTTATAGTCTTTTTCCTGTGCCTGTTTGCACAAATCCACAATGCCGTCTATAAACTCAAATTTTTCAATTTCAAAAGTGTAATCATAATCAACATTTATAGTGCCGTCCCTGTCCAAAAACATAGCCTTAACTTTTGGTGAACATTCTTTTTCTATAATTCCGCAAAGAATATGCCCTACTGCAATATGCATTTCTTGGATATGATTTGTAGTATCGGAAGGAACATTAATGGCAAAATCAGCATTCTCTTTCATTTTTCCGCCTGATTCACCTGTCATGGCAACTGTCGTTATCCCCATAGCTTTTGCTTTATCCATAGCAAGAAGAACGTTTTTGCTGTTACCGCTGGTTGAAAGCCCGATTAGCACATCGCCATTTTTACCGATACCTTCAACCTGTCTTTCAAAAATAGTATCATAGCCAAAATCATTTCCCACTGCAGTAAGAATAGATGTGTCCGTTGTAAGCGCAACGGAATTGAGTGCAGGTCTGTTAACCTTGTAACGACCGACAAGCTCTGCCGCAAGATGTTGAGAATCTGCTGCAGAACCGCCATTCCCGCAAAACATAATTTTTCCACCGGTCTTAACTGAATCAACACAAACTTGTGCAACCTTTTCAATTACAGGCGTAATCTCTTTTATCTTTAAAAAATTATTACTTATAGTTTCAAAATCTTTGTCAATATTATACATTTAAGACTCCGCTCTTTTTTATATTTTCCATTTTTTCCAGTATTGAATTTACTGAATAATCTTCAACTCTCTCAAGTTCAACGGCATGTCCTCCATAAGACATAACATACTGTGCTTCCGGCCAATTTTCGATTTTATATCCTTCTTTTGCAATTACATCAGGCTTTAGTTTTTTTACGAGCTCTAATGCAGTATCTTCATCAAACAAGACAACATAATCAACAAACTCCAATGAGGCTACAACATAAGCACGTGTCTTTTCATTTTGAAGCGGAAAATTATCACCTTTTAAATTTTTAACTGACTTATCCGAATTAATACCTACAAATAAATAATCACATTCCTTTTTAGCATTTGCAAAAGAATGAATATGACCAAGATGAAGAACATCAAATTGTCCATTTGTAAAACCGATAATTTTATTTTTGCTTTTTAATTCTTTAATGATTTCTACCGCTTCATCGTCTGAAATTATTTTTAAACCTTGCGACAACTTACCTTTTGCATTTTCTTCAATAATCGCATTTTTTAATTCAGAAGGTGAAACACACGCAGTGCCAAGTTTGCCGACAACAATACCGGAAGCAAGATTTGCAAGCTTCATCGCATCGTTAATGTAAACACCTGCAGCAACTGAAGCCCCCAAAACAGCCAACGAGGTATCACCAGCACCCGACACATCAAAAACCTCTTTTGCCTCAGCAGGGATATGCGCACATTCTTGTGTTTTGTCAGATGGGATAAAAATCATACCATCTTTACTTAAAGTAATAAGCAAATTACCAATATTATATTTATCCATAACAATACGTGCTTCTTGAGTAATTTTCTGTTTAAAATATCTATCCGAAGGGTTGAACTTTTTACCGCAAACAGATTCGAATTCCTTAAGATTCGGTTTCACGATATCTGCACCGGAATATTTTGAAAAATCTCTTTCTTTGGGGTCGACCAATACTTTTTTTCCCTGTTCCTTACACAATGAAATTATCAATTGTGTGGTTTGTTTTGTCAAAAGCCCCTTATTGTAATCGGATACCAAAACAATATGACACTTTGGCAAAGCTTTTTCTATAAAGGATTTAAAATTTTCAATATCAGAATCCGATAATGTTAAAGATGTTTCTTTATCCGCTCTAATAAGATGATTGTTATTTGCAATCATTCTGATTTTTGTAGTTGTAGGATAGTTTAAAGGTTTTATCAACGAATATTCACAACCTGTTTCTTTAAGATAACGTTCCAAAAGTACAGAAGATTCATCGTTGCCTGCTGCACCGATAAACATAGTTTTTACACGCAAAGATGAAAGATTGGCAATAACATTTCCCGTACCGCCGAGCATAACCTTTTCACGATTAATTTTAAATACGGGAACGGGAGCTTCGGGTGAAATTCTTTCAACATCCCCATACATAAATTTGTCCAGCATAATATCGCCAATGCAAAGAATTTTTAGATTTTTAAAACTGTTTATTACTGTTGTTGATAACATCGCTATTCCCTATTTTTATATAGTCAACTGACTCAGATTGCTTACAGCACAAATGCTTATGACAAACACAATCTTAAATTGCCGTTTTCAATATAATAACATAAGTAAAATTAATTACCGAATAAGATTATTGTTTTTTGTTTAAATTTTAATTAAAATCAAAACAATAATAAAATACGGAGTAAAATATGAAGATTACATCGAAATCAATTATAAAGCTATTGTCAATAGTATTGCTTTTTTCAACTGCATTAGTGCCATTTTTATACACAAAATCAAATACAGCAAATGCAAATGAAGAACAAAAAATATACAGAACAGTGAGAGCAAAACATATTCTTGTAGATACAGAAAACGAAGCATGGGCTTTAAAATCAAGAATAACTGAAGGCGAAGATTTTGATAAACTAGCCAAACAATATTCAAAATGTCCGTCCAAAGAAAAAGGCGGCGACCTTGGATATTTCAATCGAGGACAAATGGTTCCCGAGTTTGAAAAAGCAGCTTTTGAAACACCGATTGGCGAAGTATCTGACCCTGTAAAAACAAGGTTTGGTTGGCATATAATAAAAGTTACAAGAAAAATGTAACTCAACAGTAAATTCAAATAACTTGACTGTAAACATTGTTGTTGATAAACTCAAAGTTACAAATTTAATTGCAATTTGAAAATTGAATAAAAGATTGTATTAATTTAGCAAGAATTCCGTAATTACGATTAAGTTTTTTTTAAAAGGAAAGATAACAAAGTTTTGCAAATACAATACTTAATGGCAAAATTCTTTCGGGATGTAGCAAGGACTCCGTGAGCACGATTAAGTATCGTGCGAAATGGAGGAGATAGCTGCGCTAGTCCCGAGTGCACATTGAAAACCTAATACTTACTTTAACTCTTTCGGGATGTAGCGAGCTTGACTCTGCCGACGAGAAGGTGACTAAATGTCACGTTCGAGGAGAGGTAGCACCGTAGGTGCGCTACATAAATACAAAATTCTTTCGGGATGTAGCGCAGCTTGGTAGCGCACCTCGCTTGGGACGAGGGGGTCGCAGGTTCGAATCCTGTCATCCCGACCACTGATTGTCATTAGTATAGATTGTTTACAATTAAATAATGCGGAAGTAACTCAATGCAAAGAGGACTTGTCCTCGGTATTCAGATTATTACCTGCCGTAAGAAGGCAGGGACGCAATTGACAATTAAATAATGCGGAAGTAACTCAATGGTAGAGTACCTGCCTTCCAAGCAGGCTGCTGCGGGTTCGAGTCCCGTCTTCCGCTCCATTGAACATTAAAAGCGGAGATAACTCTCACCACGTATTTCTAGGCAAACAAGTTTGCCAGAACTACGGTTTACGTGTTCGATTTGCTGTCGCAAATCGCCAGCACCCGTCGTTCTACGAAATCACAGATTTCTTGAATGTCGTGCGAGTTCCGTCTTCCGCTCCATCTTTAATATCATGGCGGCATGGCCAAGTGGTAAGGCAGAGGCCTGCAAAGCCTTTATCCCCCAGTTCGAATCTGGGTGCCGCCTAATTTTATATAAATTTTATAAAATCCAAAATTCTGCTCATTAATTAAACCTTTCACACATAAATAGCCTCTTTAAGTGTTCTAAAACCTTAAAATTTTAAAATGGCTCTTTTGTAAAAATATTGTAACATTATATTCAAATTACCACTTGAATATTCCGTTTGATTTGGATAAGCTTAGTATTAAAGGACGGTTGGCACTCTGCCGACGAGAAGGTGACTAAATGTCACGTTCGAGGAGAGGGTTGGTAGCGCCTCAAAACTGAAAGTTTTGATAATTTTAAATAATGGGCGGTTGGCACTCTGCCGACGAGAAGGTGACTAAATGTCACGTTCGAGGAGAGGGT
>CAMEWS010000037.1 GCA_945946765.1 uncultured Clostridia bacterium | reverse complement strand
GTTGCCTGTGCCGAACTTGTTAATAAGAATGAACTTGTTTTTTGCACAGGTTCAATAAGTAGTCGGAGTCAGTTGACTATATGAAAAATTTTATTTTATTAAAGCCTGAACTTGTTTAAAACAAGGATGTTTTGAACTTTTTAACATTTCAAAAATTACCATTTCTGTTGTTAAAATTTTTGCACCTTCTTTTTCCATAAGGTTTAATCCTGCAATATATTCGTCTTTTTCTCGAGATGCGCACGCATCCTTTATAACAAAAACGTTGTAACCTTCGTTTAAAAGATCTATAACCGTTTGATAAACGCAAATATGTGTTTCTATACCAAAAACAAAAATATTTTTAGCATTGCCTAAAGATTCTTTCACACCGTCTGTTGAAAGTGCGTTAAATGTAACTTTTTCAAATGTTTTTGCATTTTCTTTTAAATTGTTTTTTACTTGTGCAATAGTTGAACCGAGTCCGTTGGGATATTGCTCTGTTAAAACTGTTTTTATATTTAAGATATTAGCGGCAGAAGCTAATATTTCCGCTTTTTTTGAACATTTAATTCTTATTTTTTCTTTTAACATTGCTACAAGTTTTTCTTGTATATCAATAAACAAAAAAGCTGAATTTTCCGTGTTGTAGTCTATTGTCATAATTTCCTCCTGTTTTAATTATAACAAATTATAAAAAAAGTAGCAGTGCTCTTTTGCCTGATGTTTTATATAACCAATAAATTAAAAAATATTAAGAATTGTAATAATTTACTTTGAGAAAGTAAATTTTTTACCTTCATTAAACTTATAAAACCAGAAGTAAATGAACCTTATTATAAACTATAACTCTATAACCTAACTACCAAAATTACTAACCGAATCAATGCCTTTGACAAAATGTTAAAGGCTTTTTATTTTGTAACCCTAAAATAAATTCAGTCAGGTTTGATTTTTTGCTTTAATGTTAAAAATTAGCATTTTGTATAATTTTGAAAATCTTTAATAAAAGATTTTATAATATTTTCAATTTGTTCTTCATTAAATTCATTTAAATTTAAACAAATTTTATCTGCTAAAAGTTCCATATCTTTTATGTTATGAAAAATTTCTATATCAATGTTAGTATTGTCTGTGTATTTTATATTGATAGAGCTGAATCCGTTTTCATTTTCCAATTTAAAAAAGCTTTTTTGTTTATTTACTTTTTGATAAATTTTAGTTTCAAAAAGTCTTTCTTCATTTCTTTTTTGATATTGGAAAAAAATAGGCGAAAGTATATTTTCAACGCTTTTATAAACTATTTTGTCGTTTTTTATAGTGTTATCTGTATTTTTTTCTTCTGCATACAAAAACAAGTTTCCTTTTAAAAGAGCTTTTGACAATGCTTTGTTTGTTATTATTTCTGCTTTTTCAAAGTTTTTATTATTTATTTCCGTATATCCGGCACAAATTGTAAAATCATGAGTAAGATTTTTTTGTATTTTGTTTAAAACTCCCAAGGCATTTTTTTTGTTAGTTTTTTTAAGCCATAAATATATTTTAAAATCTTGTGCAAAACCAATTATGTCACTAGAACGGACAGTTTTTTTTATAACATTAACTAAAGAATTTGGCGAAATTTTGTTTCTTACGTTTATATCCGGAGCAATTATTACAAGAGTTCCTGTGTTTTTATTTGCTTCTTCTTTTAAAATATTGTATGAATAATTGTTTGTATAAATATTATTTGTTTCATCCAATATTCTTAATTCTGATAAAAGTTCTGATTTATTTTGACAATCAAGAGCTTTTTGTTGTTTTTGCAAACACCAAATTGTGCGTATAGTAAATTCGGTTTCACTGGAGGTAACAGTAAGAAAATCAGTTATACCCAGTTCAAAAGCAGAACATAGTACATTTTCGTCAAAGTCTTCAAACAAAAGAATAATCGAAATAGTTTTTGTTTCATCAGTTTGTTTTATTTTTTGAAGAAAATTGAAAAAATCTTCTTCGTTATTTTTTATTAAATGGTAAAAAATAACCGATGGTTTAATTTCTTTTATTTTTTCAAAACAACAATAGTATTCAATATCTTTAAAGTCATCACACTCTCGCAAAAGGATAACCTTGCTTTTGACAAACTTTAATATTTTGTTGTTTTCTGTAATCAGAACGATGTTGTTCAATTTTTATTCCTGATTTTATTTAAAAAATTTTTAATTTATTTCTGCCAATTTTTCAAGTTTAAGTTTTTGGTCGTGCTCCATAAGAAGGTTTAAAAGTTCATCCAAATCACCTTCAATAACTGTCCAGACATTTAAGTTTTGACCAATCCTGTGGTCTGTTAAACGTCCTTGAGGGAAGTTATATGTTCTTATACGTTCGGAACGATCACCTGTTCCAACCTGAGAACGTCTGAGGTCGGTAATTTCTTGCATTTGCTTTTGAACTTCCATGTCATAGAGTTTTGCTTTTAAAATTTGTAAAGCACGTTCTTTGTTTTGGAGTTGAGAACGTTCTTCCGTACAGAAAATCATAATACCCGAAGGTTTGTGGAAAACTCTTACGGCTGTTTCTACTTTGTTTACGTTTTGACCACCAGCACCACCGGAACGTGCTGTTGAAATTTCCAAATCATTTGGGTTGAGTTCAATTGCAACGTCATCAACTTCCGGCATTACGGCTACTGTTGCCGTAGAAGTGTGTACACGGCCTTGTGATTCTGTTTGAGGTACTCTTTGTACACGGTGAACACCTGATTCGTATTTAAGTTTTGAATAAATACTGTCACCTTTTATTGAAATAATTACTTCTGAAACTCCACCTGCTTCGCAATCGGTTTTACTCAAAATTTGAGATTGCCAACCTTGTTTGTCTGCAAAACGAAGGTACATTCTCATCAAATCTCCGGCAAAAATATTTGCCTCATCTCCACCGGCACCACCTCTTATTTCCAACATAATATCTTTGTCGTCCATAGGGTCACGAGGGAGTAAAAGAACTTTCATTCTTTCTTCGAGTTCCATATTTTTTGTTTCGTTAGCTTCTATTTCTGCATGCAAAAACTGTTTCATTTCCGCATCAGATTCTGTTTTTAAAAGTTCTTTAGCATCATCAATGGCATCCATATTGTTTTTCCATTGATGATAAACCTCAACGGTTTCTTCCATTGCTTTTCTTTGTTTAGATAAATCTCTAAATTTTTCGTAATCGGCAATGACAGCAGGGTCAGACAATATAGTTCCGAGTTCCATATATTTTTCTTCTATTTGAAGAATTTTATCAAGCATATCTTTCATAATAAGTTTATTTTATATCAAGCATAAAAATTTTTGTAGTAGGTCGGATTTACCAATAAGACAAATTTTAAGTTGACAATAAATTTTATAAACGTTATTTTTTCAGTATGGAAATATTTAATGACAAAATTTTTATAAAAGATTTAAATGAAAAACTAAAAAATGGTGGAGTTGTTTCTTTTGTTACTGATACTGTTTGGGGTGTAGGGTGTTTACCAAATAATAAAAATGGTGTGGAAAAAATTTATGAATTAAAAAATCGTGACCGTTCAAAACCTTTGATTTTAATGTCAAACAATGTAGAAAATCTTTTGCCTTATGTTAAAAATATTTCACCTTATGCCAAAGAGTTGATAAAAAAACATTTTTCGGGTGCTTTAACTTTAATTTTTGAAAAAACCGAAAAAACACCCGATTTTGTTACTTCTTACAAAAACACAGTCGGCATAAGAGTGCCTGATAATGAAGTATTTAAAAAACTTTGTGAAGTTATTGACGGTCATGTGCTTGCAACAACAAGCGCCAATCTTTCCAATCAACCTCCGGCAAAAAGTTATGAAGAAGCAAAAGAGTTTGTTGGTGAATATGTGGATTATGTTTTTGAAGACTATGGTCACAAATGTGAGGGTCTTGCCTCAACAGTTGTTTTAGCAGTAAATGATGAAATAAAAGTTTTACGTCAGGGTAGCGTGATAATATAATAAAATATTTATCTATAAAATTTTTAATCTATGACGTATGCGCCGTTTTCTTCTACCTGTAAAGTCAAGATTTTTGATTTTACATTCAAATCTAACCAAACTTTAGAAACTGTTTCTCTTATTTTGTCCAGATTGTTTCCGTAAGAAATTACCAAAATAGCAGGTCCTGCACCACTAATTACAACACCCAAAACATTTTCTTCATGTTTTAAAGCTTCTTTAATTTCTTTTAAACCGGGAATAAGTTTTTCTCTGTACTGTTGATGAAGTCTGTCGTTTAAAGCAACTTTCATAAGCTTTTCATCATGAGTATTAACAGCCTGTACCAACATTGCAGTATGTTTTAAATTGTAAATAGCATCTTTCATCGGGACTTCTGCAGGTAAAACAGAACGTGCAATGCTTGTGGATAGCTCATAATCAGGTACACAAACAGTAATATTCCAATCTTTTGGCCAATTCATTTTTGAATAAACAACACTTCCATCTTCTTCCAAAGAAGAAACAACAAACCCGCCTACTACCGCAGGAGTAATGTTGTCGGGGTGATTTTCAATTTCCGTTGCAATAGAAAGAAGTGCTGCTTCATCGGCAGGTCTGCCCAAAAGCTCATTGGCAGCCATTAACCCGCCTACTATTACTGCGGCAGAACTGCCCAACCCTCTTGCTATCGGAATATTTGTTTTGATTGTAATTTTAAGCTCACTTGGAGTTTGACCGATAGAATTGTACAAAAGCTCAATTGCTTTATAAACAATGTTGTTTTCATCGGTTGGGATAGATAAAACATTTTGTTCATTTGTTTCATCAATAATATTAATTTCTATACCCGTACCCGGCATGATTGTTTCTTCAACCGTTACTATGTTATAAATTGGCAGAGCCAAACCTAAACTGTCAAATCCGGGACCTAAATTTGCTGTTGTAGCCGGAACCTTTACACTAACTTTCATATATTAAATCTTTTTGTCTAATTCTTTAATCTTAACCAATGCAACTTTTTTGTTAAAAGTGGTGCAAATTTTACGGTTAACTGTACAAGAATTATAACATAAGCAAAAATTCTGTTATAATTTAAAGATGAAAAATTTTTTAATAAAATTAACGGAAGAAAAAACAACAAGTAAAATCTTTTTGTTGCCTGCTTTTATAGGAACATTTGTTTTTATTGTTATCCCTGTATTTTTTTCTTTTGTTTTAAGTTTTTGTGAGTGGGATTTATTATCACCGATAAAATTTTTAGGTTTGCAAAACTATAAAAATCTTTTAATAAACCCTGCTTTTTTGTTGATTATAAAAAATACTTTTGTATTTGCGATTTCTGTTGCAATTATAGGAATAACCGTTCCTCTTGTACTTGCCGCTGTAATTAATACAAAAATAAGAGGAAGCGAAATTTTTAAAACGGCATATTTTTTGCCTTTTATTACTCCAATGATTGTTGCGGCAATTGTTTGGGAGTGGATTTTTGACCCTAATAACGGTCTTTTGATTTACATCTTAAAAGCTCACATAAACTGGCTTTATGACACACATACGGCAATGATTGCTTTGATAATAGTTTCTTCTTGGAAGTTAATCGGATACAACATGGTTATATTTTTGTCAGGTTTTTCGGGAATTAACCAAAATGTTTACGAGGCTGCAAAAATTGACGGGGCAAATCCGTTGCAGACCTTTTTTAAAATAACACTCCCGCTTTTAAGTCCGACAATATTTTTTGTACTTGTCATAACAACTATTTCTTCTTTTCAAATTTTTGATTTAATTTATTTGATGACGCAAGGCGGGCCTATGGAATCCACTAATGTATTGGTTTATTGGATTTACAAAAATGCGTTTGAATTCTTTAATATAGGTGAGGCATCGGCAGGCGCATATATTTTATTTTTGATTGTGCTTTTACTCACGATTGTACAATGGAAAACCCGAAAAAAATGGGTTTTTAATGAGTAAAGATAGTAATTAGTGAATATTTGAACAACAATAAGCAAGATTTGTCTGAGAGCTATATAATTATTAAAGGTGTAGGGTGTAATTTTTTGCACCAAAATTCTTTAACTTGCATAGTTTATCTTTTTTCTTACGTTCATTTTCTTTCTTTGTTTTGCAGGCAAAGAAAGAAAACGAACCAAAAGAAAGAAACTCGGCATTATTAAAAGAGCTTTTAAAGTCTTTGTTCGAAAATTTCAGGTCACAGCGAAATCGGACAGGCACGCCGTGTGAGGCAAAGCCGAACCCAGTGCCTATGTGAAGGAAAACCACGCTTTTCCGTAACGTCCGATTTCAAGACAAGAACCTGTAAATTTTCTTCAAATCCTTAAAAAGCTCTAATCAAAACTACAACGGCAAAGCCGTACTACGCCTGCGGCGTGCAAGGAAACCTTGCGATTCCGTTTCGTCACCCTGTCCTTACAAGGCGCAGCCGCAGTGCGGCATCTGTAGATTGTGTAGACCCTGTGGAAAACCAGACATTTTTCACAAAATCAAAGATTTTGGAAAAAGTAGTCAAACAAGTTCAGGGTGACGAAGAGTTGGAAATTTTATTAATCATACAAATGGCAATTAACACACGTACCCTCAACATTTTTTGTCTTAGGAAATTCTTTTGTACAGATTTCCATACAATATTTGCAACGAGGGTGAAACGGACAGCCTGAAATGTGTTCTTCTATTGAAGGCGGATGTCCTTCAATGGTTTCAACTTTTGTTGAATTAATATCAAGAATTACGTTTAACAAAGCTTTTGTGTAAGGGTGTTTGGGATTTTCAAAAATATTTTTAATATCGGAATATTCTACAATTCTGCCCGCATACATTACTGCGACTTTATCCGCATTTTGCGAAACAACACCCAAATCGTGCGTAATTAAAATAATTGATACACCAAATTTATTTTTGATTTCACGCAAAATTTCCATTATTTGCGCTTGTACCGTTACATCAAGAGCTGTAGTAGGTTCGTCCGCAATAATTATTTCCGCATTGCAAGCCAATGCCATTGCTATAATTACCCGCTGTTTCATTCCGCCCGAAAACTGGTGCGGATATGCCTTCATTTTTTCTTCCGCATCGGGAATTTTTACCTTCTTTAAAGCTTCAACCGCAACATCATAAGCTTGTTTGCCTTTTAAACCCTGATGAAGTTCAATTATTTCCAGTAATTGATTTCCGATTGTATAAAGCGGATTGAGCGAGGTCATCGGGTCTTGAGGGATAAGGGCAATTTTTTTACCCCTTATCTTTTGCATTTGTTTTTCGTCAAAATTGAGTAAATTTTCACCGTTATAAAAAATTTCTCCGCTTGTAATTTTTGCGGTTGGAGGTAAAAGTTTTAGAACAGACATTGTGGAAACAGTTTTTCCGCAACCCGATTCACCTACAATGGCAAGAGTTTCTCCTTTTTCAAGAAAAAAACTAACATCATAAATTGCCTGTTGATATCCGTCAGACAGGTCAAAACCGAGGTTTAAATTTTTAATTTCGAGTAATTTCATATATTTTTTTACGGTAGTAATGACAAATTATATGTCTATCGTACCTGTAAATACGTATTGCGCTTCACCCGTCATGAATACATCAAAATCGGTATTTTGTGAATTGCCCGACCATTCAATAGTCAAGCTTCCTCCGGGGAGATTTACTTTTACCTTTTTGTCGCACAAACCGTTTAAAATTGCGGCAACAACGCATGCACAAGCCCCTGTTCCGCAGGCTAAAGTAATTCCGCAGCCACGTTCCCAAACAGCAACATCTATTTCTTCTCGGGATTTAATTTTTACAAATTCAACGTTGGTTTTTTCTGGGAAAAGTTCATCTGTTTCTATAACTTTGCCGTATTTTTTTGCAAGTTCATTGATATTTTCATCATCTTTTACAAAAATTACACAGTGCGGATTGCCCATGCTTATTGCATTTACGGTAAATTTTTTAATACCGTCCCACAGCGGGTAATTGAGGTTTTTATCTCCTTTAAACGGAATTTTTTCGGGTTCTAAAACAGGATGACCCATGTTCACTTTAACTCTTAAGTCTTCTAAAACTTCGGGAACGATTTTTCCTGCTAAAGTTTCTACGGAAAATTTACGTTTGCTTACGAGTTTTTTGTCAAAACAAAATCTTGCAAAACATCTCATGCCGTTTCCGCACATTTGAGCGGTTGAGCCGTCAGGTTGAAAAAACAACCAACCCAAATCAGAATATGTTTTTGGGTTTTCTACGGGAACAAAAATACCGTCAGCACCTATACCGAAATGCCTGTCACAAAGCTTAACTGCGGCTTGAGGGAATTTGTCCTCTATTTTTTTGTATTCACCGTACTCCATTAAAATAAAGTCGTTGCCTGCGCCTTGCATTTTTGTAAATTTTATTTGTGTCATATCAACCTCGCATTGTGTATACGGGGATTATAACATATTTTGAACAGTGTTTATACAGGAAAATTGATTAATTAATTTTTAGTGCCGCATTTTCCGCAACCACCGCAAGAGTTTTGTTTTAAGAGCATATCAAAACAAAAAACCGTGTCATCAAGCACTGTTTGAACAACAAAAGGACAAAGTTTTTGTTTTACTTTAAAAATTTCTTTTTCTATATCATCAATTGTATTTGTATAATCAATAAATATCGGATATTGGGCAATTATTGCGCCGTTAGAAAAATCCTCTTTTAAATAACAAACCGTTACTCCCGTAACTTTAACCCCTGCTTTAAAAGCTTCTTGTATGGGGGTTTCACAGTCAAATGCAGGCAAAAGAGAGGAGTGAATTTTTATAAATTTTGTTCCTTGTAAAATTTCAGTGCTTATAAAACCATTGTAATTGTCAACAACGCAAACATCTGCTTCCATAGCTTCAAGCGGTGAATTTGTTTTAAAAACATCAACATTTTTTTCTTTAAAAAATTCTTGTAAGGCGAAAAGAATATTTTTGTCGGATTCCGTTAACAGTGAAATTTGTTTCATTTTTAAACCCTGTTTATAATTGCTGAGGTGATTTCTTCATATTTTCCCGAAGCTTTTAAAATTAAATCGCAAAGTTCTCTTACTGCGCCTCTGCCGCCGTTTTTTGATGATACAAATTTTGCATATTTTTTTACTTCTTCTGTTGCATCTGCGGGGCAACAAGGTAAGCCCACCGTTTTTAACACACAAATATCGGGCAGGTCGTCACCCATATAAGCAATTTCTTCGGGTTGCAAATTAAACTCTTTCATCAACTCTTTTAAAGATGCAATTTTGTTTTTAGAACCTTCATAGAGTTTTGTCATACCAAGGTTTTTAAATCTGTGGCGCACCGTTCCGTTTTCTCTTGCGGTAATTATTGCCGTAACAAACCCTGTTTTGTTCAACATTACAATACCCTGACCATCTTTTGCGTTAAAGGTTTTGTACTCTTTTCCTTCTTCGTCAAAAGTAAGTGAGCCGTCAGTTAAAACGCCGTCAACATCAAGAACAAGGGCTTTTATTTTTGCGGCAGCTTTGTTCATTTTTAAGCAACTCCTGCTTTTAACAAATCGTGAATATGGATTAAACCGACAGGTTTGCCGTTTTCGTCACATACGGCAAGCGAAGTAATTGAGTGTTTTTCCATAATGTGCAATGCTTTTGCGGCAAGGTCATTGATTAAAATAACTTTCGGGTTAACGGTCATAACATCTTTTGCCAAAAGGCTTGAGGTGTTGTCGTATTTTAAAAGAGTACGTCTGATGTCACCGTCTGTGAGTATACCCGTCATTTTACCGTTGTCATTTGTAATAATTGCACAGCCGAGTTTTTTTGCGGAAATAAGCTGAATGGTATCGTGAAAATTGTTGTTTTCGTTTACAACAGGAATTCTGTCACCTGTAATCATAAGGTCTGAAACATGATAAAGAACGCCTCTGCCCAACGCACCTGACGGGTGGAACATGAGAAAATCTTCTTCTGTAAACCCTCTTTTTTTCAAAAGACAAATAGCAACCGCATCACCCATTGCAAGAGTTGCCGTTGTGCTTGCGGTAGGTGCTTTACCTAACGGGCATGCTTCTTTTTCAACAGAAACATCAAGAACAACATCGGATTTTTTGCCTAAAGTAGATTCTTTTTTTCCTGTCATTGCAATCATTTTTACGCCAAAACGTTCTATCAAAGGCAGAAGGTTCATAAGTTCAGCGGTTTCTCCGCTGTTAGAAATTGCTATAACAACGTCATCACGTGTAATCAAACCCGAATCGCCATGAGTACTTTCTGCAGGGTGAAGAAAATATGACGGTGTGCCTGTTGAAGAAAGTGTTGCCGCAATTTTTCTGCCTATATGACCTGATTTACCCATGCCTGTAACGATTACACGACCTTTGCAGGCATATAAAATATCTATGGCTTTTTCAAAGTCTTCGTCAATTCTATCAATTAAATTTGTAATTGAGTCCGCCTCAATTTGTAAAACTTCTTTTGCAAGGTTACAAATAGAATTAATTCTGTTTAAAGTTTGCAGCATATACCCTTCTTCCCTGTTTTTATCTTGTTTTGATTATAAAATAAAAAGCCTGTGTAAGCAAATTGATAAAAGTTTTTATCGGCTTAATAAAGCCAACTTTGTCTGAGGCGGCTTCGCTTGTAGAAGTGTAACGAAGTGCGAATGACGCCAAGTCTAGCATTTTGCACTCTGCCGAAAAAATGATTAAGTATCATTTTTGAGAGGGGTGACCCCATGCACTTGTTGCCTGTGCCGAACTTGTTAATAAGAATGAACTTGTTTTTTGCACAGGTTCAACAAGTAGTCGGAGTCAGTTGACAATATGAAATACTTTTAGTTTCGCATTGATAGTGTGGAGAATCTATAACTAATAGTGTTAGTTTTCTTGATTTTTCAAGTTTTCTATTTCTTTTAAAATTCCTTGATTTATTTCAAGAACATCGACACCAAGATTTGAAAGTACTTGCATCGCAATAGAATCAGGGGTTTGTGTGATAGCCCAAAGAAGATTTTCCGAAGCAATTTTTGTGTTTTTGTGTTTTTTTGCTTTCTCCCACGCAAGTTCAAGTATTTTTTTTGCACGGTCGGAAAAAATGACTTCACCAAACTTGAATGCTTTGTTGTAACCGAGTACTCTTTCTACCTCAATACGAGCGTCTTTAATTGTAATACCCAGTTGTGAAAGCACTTTTGCACCAATACCTGCCGCCTCGCCTATAATACCTAAGAGAATAAATTCACTTCCGACAATATTTCTGTTCATGCTTTGAGCTTCACGCTTTGCAAGACGCAAAATAGTAAGAGTTTCGGGCATTTGTTTTTCAATCGGTTTAATAATCTTGTGAGCAAGATTATCGTCATTAATTTTTAATTCTTTAAAAATATTGTACGCAATACCGCTTTTTGCTTTTAACATGCCGAGTATTATATGTTCAGGTTTTACGCTTGCAGAACCAAGTTCTTTTGCTGTTTCAAAAGCAAGCAGCATTGTTTTAAAAGCATTCGGTGTAAAAATTATTTGTTTTTCTTCAAACTCAGCTTGACGTGAAGAAACTTCATTGAGTTTTGAACAGTAATTTTTAAGGTTTATTCCTGATTCGTTTAAAAGTTTTGTAATATCCGAATCGGTATCTTCTAATACAGATTGAACAATTTGTTCCGTACCCAAAATTTCATAGTGTGATGCAGTAAGTTTTGCAACCGCTCTGTCCAAAATAATTTTTGCTTCGTCATCTTTAAATATAGATTGTACGGTAGAATATTCGCTTTTGTCGGTTTTGTTTTCCACTTCGGGGTGAAGTTCCGATTTTTTATAATTTTTTTCGATTAATTTTAAAAGAGTTTGTTTTAACTTGGCAATATCGGCACCGTATTTAAGAAAATCCTTCATTAACTCAGGTTCGCTGTTTTGGGCAATTTCAATGAGCGCAAGCAAAATGTGTTCAGGCATTATGTAAGGATTTTTGTTTTGTTTTGCAAGTTCAAACGCTGCTACGACAACTTTTTGTGAATTTTCGCTAAAAACAATGTTTGTGTGTTGAAGTTCGTGTTTTGTGTTTTCATATTTTTTAAATACATGTTTTCTAAAATCATCAGGGTTCATGCCGCCGTAAATAAGAAGACGGGAGCAAATATTTGATTTTGTTTGTAAAACTCCAAGTAGAATGTGCTCAGGATATATTTTAAAAATTTGTGAATCAGCGGCTTCTTTTTGAGCCATAGATATTATATTGATAGCCTTTTCGGTAAAACGTTCAAACACACAATGCTCCTTTTATTATTAAATTATATTAAAAAATAAATGACAGGCAAGCTATACGTCAAATGAAGGTTATTTATTTTGTTACACACATGTAATATAGTTCTGTAACATTGAAAATTTAACAGCCCTCGACATCCACCCCACAATTGTACTAGTTAAGCGAGGTGGAAAGGAAAAGGAAAGATGAACAAGATTATGTTCATTAAAAAAGCCTTGTTGTTCACAAGGCTTTTAATTGACCTAGTTTTAGTCACATTTTTCTAGGGCAAGGAAACGGTGAGGCAAATGCTTTGCCGTTTCTTTATTATTACATTATAAACTATTTTCCAATATTTTCAAGATGTCATCAACACAGCATTGTGGCGAAGAATCTTTGATATCCAGCCAGTTTATTTCTTCATTTTTTCTAAACCAAGTGAGTTGTCTTTTTGCATAACGTCTGGTGTTTTGTTTTATTTTTTCAACACATTCTGCGTATGTAATTTTGTTTTCAAGGTAGTTTATAAATTCTTGATACCCGATAGTTTTTTGCAAACTTTGAATGTTTCCGTATTTTTCGTACAAGTTTTTTGCTTCGTTTTCAAGCCCTTGTTCAAGCATTATATCAACACGTTTGTCTGTTCTGTTGTACAAAAACTGTCTGTCTTCTCCATTTAAATGTCCGAGCCCAAACCATTTTACATCATACTTCGGTTCTTTCTTTTTTTGTGCCTGTGACATTGGTATACCAAGAGTTTTACACACCTCTATTGCACGAATAATTTTTACCGTATTGTTGGGATGCATGCCTGCAGCCAATACGGGGTCAAGTTTTGCAAGTATAGAATGAAGTGCTTGTGCACCTTGTTCTTTTTCAAGGTCATGGAGTTTTTGGCGTAATTCTTTGTTTGGTGCAACTTTTGGCATGTCATAATTTTCCAAAAGTATTCTGAAATACAGACCTGTTCCGCCTGCAACTATAGGGATTTTGCCACTGTCAAAAAGGTTTTCAATTACTTTTTCCGCATGTGAAGCAAAATCCGCAACACTGTATTCTTCTTTCGGGTTAATAATATCAATAAAATGATGTTTTATTCCCTGCATTTCTTCTTTTGAAGGTTTGGCAACGGCAATATTAAATTCTTTGTATATTTGTCTGGAATCTGCGGAAATTATTTCCGTATCCAAACGTTTGGCAACCTCTACGGCAAGAGCTGTTTTTCCTGACGCAGTAGGTCCGCATATTGCAATAACCGTTTTATTTGTTTTCTTCATAATACAAAAATATCAAAACAACAGCGTAAGTCATAAAATAAAAAGATATTATTAATCCGATAATTGAAAGAATAATATTTATACTAAAAAGCAGGCTTAAAAGAGAAAATACAATATTCAACAGAAACAGAAAAATAAGTATTCCCAATGAACCTATAAAATGTTTAAAAATAAATCTGATATTTCTGTTAAAAGCGACAAATGGAGTTAAGAGTATTTTGAAACCCGATTCTTTTTTGTCGTATACTGCAGGGAATAAAAACATTGTTAAAAAAGTGAAAGCCGATAAAATTCCGCCTATGTACAACATCCAAATATTCATTGCTTTTAATTGTTGAAAACTCAAACTGTATACATATTTGTGCATTTCGGCAGGGGTGGAATTTGCTGCCGCCATAAAATCCTGTATGTTAATATGTGGGTTTGGTAAAAGTTTTAAACCTGCTTTAAAGCTAATAAATGTAAGCAATCCGTAAACAATTGCGTATACAATTGTAGTGTATGTTATGCTCAAAAAATATTCGCCGACTCCGGGAAAAAACTCTTTGCCCAAAGCGTTTGAGGCTTCTATTTTAGCTTCATTGTTTCTGTATTCGTTATTTTCCACTCTTTTGTTGTGATGAATAGCCTGTTTTATCATATAAAACCAACCTGCAAAAAACGCTGTACACAACAACAGATTGGCTGTACTAAAAACAAGGTAATAAATTTTGTTTGTTTGTTGAGTCAATGCTCCAAAGGTTAAACTTATTATCAATAAAAATATAATAAGCGGCTGTGCAATAATAATATTTTCTTTTGTTATGTTAAATGCTTTTTGTATAAATGAACTCATAGGTTTGATTATAACATGTTTTTTGTTTTTCGTCATTTAGAGCGTAGCATAGAGTTTTTAGTAAGCAGTATGTTTAACCCTTAAATTTCATGCATTGAAGTGTGATAAAATTCATTTCTTCTTTAGATATATCCGTAAAAG
>CAMEWS010000036.1 GCA_945946765.1 uncultured Clostridia bacterium | reverse complement strand
GCAGATACGACTTGTTAAAAGGTATCAAAGAAGGCGGTACATTCTTATTGAATTCACCTTACACAAAAGAAGAAGCTTTCTCTCACTTAACAAGAGATATGCAAAAAACCATCATTGATAAGAAAATTAAATTCTACAACGTAGATGCGGAAAAACTTATCAAAGAACAACCCGGTTTGCGCGGTAAAGGTGCTAACACAGTAATGATGGTTGCTTACTTCAAAGTTTCAGGTATCATTCCTTTTGAACAAGCTTTGGAAGGTATGAGAGAAATGACTAAGAAAACCTTTAAGAAAAAAGGTGACGATGTTGTTAACATGAACTTAGCTTTGATTGATGCAGCTGTTAACGCAACTGAAGAAGTTGTTGTTCCATCTTCTTTAGACGGTGTTTGTGCAGCAGATGAAGTTAAATTCATCCCTGAAAACGCAAGCGAATTCGCTAAGAAAATCATTGAACCTTCAATGAGACAAAAAGGTGATGATATTCCTGTATCAGCAATGAGTGTAGACGGCGTAATTCCTACAGGCACAGCTTGTTTGGAAAAACGTGGTATTGCTCCGAGAGTTCCTCACTGGAACAGCCAAAACTGCTTGCAATGCGGTATCTGTGCATCAGCTTGTCCTCACGCTGCAATAAGAACAAAACTTGTTGAAGCTGACAACCTTAAAGATGCACCGGCTTCATTCAACACAATTGATGCAAGACCTAACGCTAACGGCGAAAAATTCAAAGTTCAAGTTTACTGTCAAGATTGTACAGGCTGCGGTGTATGTTTAGACCAATGTCCGGCTAACAAAAACCCTGAAAAACAAGCATTAACTTGGTCTACTATTGAAAAAGAAGTTGAAGCTTGCGAACTTGAAAACGAAAAATTCTTTGACGAATTGCCTGATAACGTAATGGGTAAAAACACTACAAAAACTATCAAAGGTGCTATGTTGAGAAAACCGTTGTTTGAATTCTCTGGTGCTTGCGCAGGTTGTGGTGAAACACCTTATGTTAAACTCGTATCACAATTGTTCGGTGAAAACGCTATCGTTGCTAACGCAACAGGTTGTTCTTCAATCTACTCAGGTACATTCCCGACAATTCCTTATACAAAAACAAAAGAAGGCAGAGGTCCGGCATGGGCTAACTCATTATTCGAAGACAACGCTGAATTTGGTTTCGGTATGAGATTAGCTGTTGATTCAAACAGAGATACTTTAAAAACTTACGTTGAAAAAGTTCTCAACAACGAAAAAACACCTGCTGACTTAAAAGAAGCACTTGAAGGCGCTATGGCTCACTTCGACAATTCAAAAACAGAAGAAGCTGTTGCTGCTCAAAACAAAGCAAAAGAAGTTATTGCAAAATACGCTGATGTAGATTGCACAGACCTTGCTAAAGTTAGAGAACTTCAAGACTACTTCACAGACAAATCAATCTGGATTATCGGTGGTGACGGTTGGGCTAACGATATCGGATACGGCGGTATTGACCACGTTCTTGCTCAAAACAAAAACGTTAACATCCTCGTACTCGATACCGAAGTTTACTCAAATACTGGCGGTCAAGCTTCTAAATCAACACCTACCGGTGCTGTTGCGAAGTTTGCTACAGGCGGTAAACCTACATACAAGAAAAACATGGGCTTGATGAGCATGTCTTACGGTTACGTATACGTTGCATCAGTAGCATTGGGCGCAGACAGAGCTCAAACTCTTAAAGCATTCCAAGAAGCTGAAGCTTATGACGGACCTTCTATCATCTTTGCTTATGCACCTTGTATCGCTCACGGTATCGACATGAGTAAAACTCAAACAGAACAAAAACGTGCAGTTGAAGCCGGATACTTCCCGCTTTACAGATACAACCCCGCTAACGAACAACCGTTCAGCTGGGATGCAAAAGACCCAAGCGGAAATTACCAAGACTTCATCAGAAGCGAAGGTCGTTACAAATCATTAATGAAAACTAACCCTGAAGCTGCTGAAGCACTTTACTCTCAAGCAGAACAAGATGCTGCTAAGAGAATGTCTGTTTACAAAGCAGTTGGCGAATTGATGAAGTAGAAATACTCAAGCAATAAGCTTAAAAGCGGATGTTTTTTAACATCCGCTTTTTATATGTTTATAAATTTAAAATTTGGGCATTATATATATATGAAAAAATTAATAATAATACTTATAACTTTTTTAATATCAGCAACAACCTCATTTTCGGCAAGCAATTACATTAACGAACTTAACGAATATGCATTGTGGAAAAACAAAAAACACATAAAAGTTTGGGTACAACCTTGTGCTTACAAACAAACTGTATACAATGCATTTAGAGAATGGATGATTGCAAGCGGCGGTTGTATAAAATTTGTGGAAACAAACAGTCCGTCAACTGCAGATATAAAAGTCGTTTTTGTTCCCAAGTTTAACGACAACAAAGCAGGTGTAACTGAACACGTAAGCCAAGCAGGCGGAAAATATATGCTTTCGGCAACGGTAAAAATCAGATATACAGACTACTACAGACCACAAAGAACATTGTCCAAAGACGAAATTTATACAGTTGCTGTACACGAAATAGGTCACGCAATAGGCATATTGGGGCACTCATCAAACAGAAACGATATTATGTACCCTACAACTGACATAATAGGTATTCATGCATCAAATCGTGACGTTAACACGATAAGACAGTTTTATTGCAGCGGTAAATATTAAACATTATATAACCCTATAAATCATAGAACTTCTGTACGGTGACTCATACGAAATACTAAAGGCATCTTGCAAATATTTTTGCGCCGCCTCGAGTTTTGCTTCATCATTGGCATATAATGTTGCCAGCACTTCTCCGCTTTTGACATATTCTCCAAAAATTTTATTCAAATATATTCCGGCCGAATAATCAATTATATCAGTTTTCTTTTCTCTGCCTGCACCTAAAAGTTTACAAGCATAAGCGGTTTTGTATGCATCAACATTATGAACATACCCGTCTTTATCCGATTTCAATTGAACAGCAAACTTTGGTTGTGAGAAAAGCCTGTAATTATCGCATACAAAAGCATTTCCGCCTTGCGAAACAATAAGTTTTTTTAAATATTCAAGAGCAAGCCCGCTATCCAACGCAGAATTAATCTTGTCCAAAGCGTCTTCCTTGCTATGACAAATTCCTACAGTTATAAGTGTCAAAGCCGCCATCTCATAAGTAAGCTCTTTTATATCAGGAGTCATATTACCTTTTAAAAACTCTATGGACTCAATAACTTCTATAGCATTACCGACAGCCCTGCCTAAAGGCTGCTGCATGGAGGTTATTACAGCGTGAAATTTTTTGCCCAATTTAGCAGCGATAGAAACCATCCATTGAGCCAACTCACAGGCTTCTTCCGGTGTTTTTATAAATGCACCCGACCCATACTTAACATCCAAAACAACATAATCCGCCCCTGATGCTATTTTCTTAGATACAACAGATGAAGCAATTAAAGGTACTGCATCCACCGTAGCCGTAACATCACGCAGTGCGTAAAGTTTTCCATCCGCAGGGGTAAGTCGTTTTGTTTGAGAAGCAATAGCAAGTCCAACGTCTTTAACGTTAGATATTAAATCCTCTATGTCCAAATCTGTTTTAAAGCCCGGAATAGATTCCAACTTGTCAATTGTACCACCGGTATGCCCCAAACCTCGTCCCGAAAGTTTTGCAACAGGCACACCGCATGCAGCAAGTAAAGGAATTAAGATAAGGGTGATTTTATCCCCAACTCCACCTGTCGAATGTTTATCTGCAACATGCGAACAATTTGGATTCAATTCCCTAAGTGCAGAAAGATCAATTGTTTCGCCGGAATCAATTATCGCTTTTGTAAACAATGCTGTTTCATCAATAGTCATACCCTTAAAATAAACAGCCATAAGCCAAGCGGATATTTGATAATCTTCCGCCGTACCCTTAACTACAGAATCAACAATAAATTTTATTTCTTCTTCGGTATGCTCAAAACCTTTTTTCTTTTTATCAATTAAATCAACAAATCTCAAAACACTCTATCTCCATTTCTCATATAGTCAGCCAATCCGACTGATTTTTAATCGCAAATTGATAGCGATACATATTTAAGATACCATAAAATCGAAAAAGACGTACTATTGTTAAAAACTGTTGATATAAACAAAAGCCCTTCCTTAAATAGAAAATCATAAAGGGAAGGGCTTTTAATTAATTTAGAAAATATTAGAATTAGAAATCCAAACCGGCTTCTCTTGCAGCTTCTGCCAATGCAGAAATTCTACCATGATACAAGAAACCACCTCTGTCAAATACACATTCTTTAATGCCTGCTTTTAAAGCTTTTTGAGCGATAGCTTCGCCAACAACTTTAGCAGCTTCAATATTACCGCCGTGACCTAATTTTTCTCTTAAGTCTTTATCGATTGAAGATGCTGAGCAAAGAGTAACTTTTGCAACATCATCAATCAATTGAGCATAGATGTGTTTTGTACTTCTGTATACTGCCAATCTTGGAGATTCAGCAGTACCTGAAATTTTAGTTCTTACACGAATGTGTCTTTTTCTTGTTTGTTCTTTTCTGTTTTTTGATTTAATCATTTTTCTTTCCTTTCACCCGAACCTTCTTTTTTCGGTCATGACATCCTGAGTTTTGTCATTTGCCACAGCCTAAAAGGGTTCATACTGGCTAAATTATTCAATACTAATTAAACTTATTTTTTACCTGTTTTACCGGCTTTACGTCTTACGTATTCACCTTCGTATCTGATACCTTTTCCTTTGTATACTTCAGGTGGTCGTTTGCCTCTGATTTCAGCCGCTACATCACCAACAGCTTGTTTGTTAGAGCCTGTAACAGTGATTTTTGTATTAGCTTCAACAGCAATTTTAACACCTTCGGGAGGAGTAACAAGTATAGGGTGAGAATAACCTAATACAAGGTTCAAGTTAGAACCTTCCATATTTGCTCTGTAACCTACACCTTGAATTTCCAATTTCTTAGTAAAGCCATGTTTTACACCTTCAACAGCATTGTTTACCAATGTTCTTGATAAGCCCCACAAAGCTCTTGATTTTCTATCATCGTGATTTTTAATATCAACAATAATTTCGTTATTTTCTGATTTAACTGTAACTTCCGGACGAAGTTCAACTGTTTCTGTACCCAAAGGTCCTTTTGCAGTAACAACCTGACCGTCGATTTTAACTTCAACGCCTTCCGGAATTATAACAGGTTTTTTACCTATACGTGACATCTTTATATCTCCAATTTTAATTATAATCTTACTTAATAAACTCTAGCGGACTACCAAACATAGCAAATAACTTCGCCGCCGAGATTTTCTTTTCTAGCTTTTCTGTCAGTCATAAGACCTTTGCTTGTAGAAATAATAGCAATACCCAAACCGCCAAATACTTGCGGAAGGTCTTTTGCTTTAGAATATACTCTCAAACCGGTTTTAGAAACTCTTTTTAAATTAGATATAACAGGTTTATGAGTTTCATCATATTTCAAAATAATAGAAAGTACTTTGAATTTTCCAACTTCTTTTTCTGAATAATCTGTGATGTAACCTTCTTCTTTCAAAACCTTAGCCAATTCAACTTTAAGTTTTGATGAAGGCATTTCAACTTCTTCATGAGAAACGATATTAGCGTTTCTGATTCTTGTCAGCATATCTGCTATCGGATCTGTAAACATATTAATTTCCTTTTCTCGGGATTATCATAACTTCGCCTAGCGACAAACTTATGTACATCCCCTTTACTACTTACTTGAACTATAATTTATTACGCAATTTAGTGGGTCTATGACTTATAAATTTAAACACAGACTTGCACCAAAGTCAGGCAGTATAGTAAAACTGTTGGTGTTACCAGCTAGCTTTTACTACACCGGGTAATAAACCTTCATGTGCCATTTTTCTCAAGCAGATTCTACAAAGACCAAAGTCTCTGTGATATCCGTGAGGACGGCCGCATATAGAACATCTGTTATGGAGTCTTACTTTAGGATATTTACCTTTAGAAACGAGTAATTCTCTTCTTTGTTCTTTAGCTATCATTGATTTTTTAGCCACGATTTTCTCCTTTTTTATGCAATATTTTGCATTAGTTATTGGTTTTATTGTTTATCCACCAGTATAAACAAAAAATTTGTTTATTTTTTGTTTTTCGTTATAACAACGACGGTTTTAAATTTTCACACATTTTATGCTTGTGATTTTTTCTTGAATGGCATACCAAGCTCTGTTAACAAAGCTCTTGCTTCTTCGTCAGTATTAGCAGTTGTAATGATAGAAATATTCATACCAAATACTGCATCAACTTCATCATAAGAAATTTCAGGGAACAATGTTTGTTCTTTTAAACCTAATGTGTAGTTGCCTCTACCATCAAAACTTTTAGAAGAAATACCTCTAAAGTCACGAATTCTTGGGAGAACTACGCAGATAAGTTTTTGTAAGAAATCATACATTCTTTCGCCACGTAATGTAACCATACAACCAACAGGCATACCTTCTCTCAATTTGAAGGATGAAATTGATTGCTTAGCTTTTGTAATTACAGCTTTTTGACCTGCAATTTTTGTTAATTGTTTTACGATTGTTTCAGCCAGTTTAGAGTTGTGACAAGCTTCACCAACCCCCATATTGATAACAATTTTGTTCAATTTTGGGATTTGGTTAACATTTTCATAACCAAACTGAGATTTTAAAGATTCTTTTACTTCTTCTTCGTATCTAACTTTTAAGTCTTTAGTTAATGTTGTCATTTTTCTTTCCTTTTCGTAGAATGTACCTTCATTTTAGTACAAACATAATAATTTGTTAAAATAAGGCACCCATACTATAACTTATGCGTCTAATTGTTCACCGCATTTTTTACAAACACGGACTTTCTTGCCATCTACAACATCGTGTTTAATTCTTGTTGCTTTTTCGCAAGAAGAGCAATAAACCATAACTTTTGAAGAATCCACAGCTGCTTCTTTTTCGTTTAAGCCGCCTTGAATACCTGCCATTGGGTTAGGTTTTTGCGCTTTAGTAATCATATTTGCACCTTCAATAACTACTTTGTTTTCAGATGCAATGATTTTTTTAACGTTACCGATTTTACCTTTATCTTTACCTGAAGTTAAGATAACACGGTCACCGAGTTTAACGTGTAAATCATGTTGTTCTACTGGTTTTTTCTTATTTTTCATTGTTCTTTCCTTAATTGCGATTATTCCGCCAGACAAATCAAAGATTTGTTCGTTCCTTTGCTTTCGCTTCGTCACCACGGCGGCTTGGTACGGTTTAAGCCTTCAGATCCTTCAGTAAGACCTACAAGCTTTCACTCACCTTAAATAACTTCCGGAGCAAGAGAGATAATCTTCATAAAGTTTTTATCTCTTAACTCTCTGGCAACAGGTCCAAATACACGAGTACCTCTTGGGTTGCCGTCTTTGTTGATAATAACGGCTGCGTTTTCATCAAATCTGATTACAGAACCGTCAGCACGTTTGATATCAGCTTTAGTTCTGACAACAACGGCTTTAACTACATCAGATTTTTTAACAGCCATATTAGGTGTAGCATCTTTAACTGTAGCTACAATTACGTCACCAACATGAGCAAACTTTTTATTTGAGCTGCCCATTACACGGATGCAAAGAAGTTCTTTTGCACCTGTATTGTCGGCTACGACTAATCTGGTTTCTTGTTGTATCATTGTTTTTTATCCTTTATTTCATTTTTTAGAAATTATTTGGCGATTTTATTGAAAATTAACGAGCTTTCTCAACAATTTCAGCCACAACCCATCTTTTATCACCGGAAATCGGTTTTGACTCAACGATTCTAACTACATCACCTTCGCCACAAGCATTTTGAGCGTCATGTGCTTTATAGTTTTTGTGAGTTTCAATGATTTTGTGATATTTAGGGTGTTTGTTGTATTCAGCCACTTTAACAACAGCTGTTTTATCCATTTTGTTGCTTACTACAACGCCTTGTTTTTCTTTCTTCGGCATCTTACTTTACCTCTGACTTTTCTTTAATTAGTGTCTTAGCTTGAGCTACAACAGTTTTTAATTGACGAATTTGAGCTGTATTTTCAAGTTTATGCAATGATTTTTGCAATCTTAAATCAAACAACTGCTTTTTTGTGTCAACTATTAACGCATTAAGCTCATCTATTGATTTTTCTTTTAATTCTTGTAATTTCATTGTTTTTTCCTTTAATTACGATTGGTAATTATTCACTCAAACTATGCTTCTACAGCTTCTTTTTCTATAATTTTAACTTTAATAGGAAGCTTTTGAGCTGCCAATTTAAGTGATTCGATAGCTACGTCTCTTTGAGAGAATTCCAACTCAAAAAGTACTCTGCCCGGTTTAACAACTGCAACCCAATATTCAGGGTTACCTTTACCTTTACCCATACGAGTTTCAGCAGGTTTTGCAGTAATTGGTTTATCCGGAAATATTTTAATCCAAACATTACCGCCACGTTTAATATTACGAGTCATTGCACGTCTCGCAGCTTCTATTTGTCTGGAAGTAATCCAAGCAGGATCACAAGCTATAAGACCGTAGTTACCAAATTCAAGTTTAGTACCTCTGGTTTCATGGCCTTTCATTCTGCCTTTCATTTTTTTACGATATTTTGTCTTTTTGGGCATTAACATTTTAGTGTCGCTCCTAATTATTATTTTGTATTATTACTCTGCGGATTCAGAAGCTCTTTTGCTTCTTCTTCTTCCGCCTAATTGTTTTTCTTCATGGTTACCGGCTTTTTTAGATTTGATATTCATATCAGCTGTTTCACCGGGCATTAAATTGCCTTTGAATATCCAAACTTTAACACCGATTTTACCCATAATTGTATCTGCTTCAGCAAAGCCGTAGTCTACGTCAGCACGAAGAGTTTGAAGAGGAATTCTTCCTTCTTTAACCCATTCGCTTCTTGCAATTTCAGCACCACCCAAACGACCTGATACCATAATTTTGATACCTTGTACACCTGAACGCATTGTTCTTTGGATAGCTTGCTTCATTGCTCTTCTGAATGCGATACGTTTTTCCAATTGAAGTGCAATAGATTCAGAAACTAATTGAGCATCAGCATCAATTCTTGCTACTTCAACTACATCAATAGAAACAGTTCTGTTAACGAGTTTTGCTACATCAGCTCTTAATTCTTCTATACCTTGTCCGCCTCTGCCCACAACAATACCGGGTTTTGCAGTTACAACAGTAATGCTGACATTTTGAGCTTTTCTGGCGATTAAGATTTTAGAAATACCAGCTGCATATAATCTTTTCTTGATGTATTTTCTTAATTTATCGTCTTCTTTAACGAATTCGGGATAATCTTTTCTTTTAGCATGCCATGTGCTTTCCCAAGGTTCGATTATACCTACTCTGAATCCTTTTGGATGTGTCTTTTGTCCCAAGGTCAGCCTCCTTAATTCTTACTACTTGCTAATTTAACTGTTAAATGAGAAGTTCTTTTGAGTCTTCTGTAGATTCTGCCTTGAGCTCTCGGTTTACCTCTCTTATATGTCGCACTTTCATCAGCGAAAATTTCTGAAATTTTTAGGTCTTCAGCGCTAGCGCCAAATTTTTCATTAGCATTAGCAATTGCTGCAACCAAGTTTTTTTCAACAACTCTTGCTGCGAAGTATGGCATAAATTTTAAGATTTTTGCTGCTTCTAATGCAGATTTGCCTCTTAACTCGTTAATTACACGGCGTAATTTGCGAGCCGGCATACTTATATTAGTTTGTTTTGCCATTGATTCTTGCATAGTTTACTTCCTTTTAGCTGTTTTATCTTGACCTGCATGGCCTCTGAATAACCTGGTAGGTGCAAATTCACCTAATTTATGACCAACCATTTGTTCCGTAATGTAAACCGGTACATGGCTTTTACCATTATGAACAGCAATTGTGTGACCCAACATATCAGGTACAATCATTGATGCTCTTGACCAAGTTTTAATTACTTTTTTCTCTCCAGCTTCGTTCATTTTAGTGATTTTCTTCTGAAGTGATTCTTGTACAAATGGACCTTTTTTTAGCGAACGAGCCATTCATTATCTCCTTACTTATTACGTTTTCTGCCTCTAACAATATACTTGTCAGAATGTTTATTAGATTTTCTGGTTTTGTAACCAAGAGCCGGTTTGCCCCATGGAGTTTTTGGGTGACCGCCGGGACCTGTTTTACCTTCACCACCACCGTGAGGGTGATCGCAAGGGTTCATTGTCACACCACGAACTGTAGGTCTGATACCCATGTATCTTTTACGACCTGCCTTACCGATTTTCATGTTTTTCTGTTCAGCGTTACCTAAAACACCGATTGTTGCTAAACATTCTTTTCTAATCATTCTCATTTCAGAACTCGGTAATTTGATAGTTACGTAGTTGCCTTCTTTAGCCATTAACTGTGCAGCAGCACCTGCTGTTCTAACTAATTTAGCACCACGTCCGGGAATCATTTCCACGTTGTGAACCATAGTACCTAACGGAATCAATTCTAAAGGTAATGCGTTACCTGCAATAATATCAGCGTTAGGCCCAGAAACAATAGTGTCACCTACGTTTAAGTTTTGAGGTGTTAAGATATATCTTTTTTCACCATCTGCGTAGAACACTAATGAAATTCTAACATTTCTGTTAGGATCGTACTCGATAGTTTTAACTGTAGCGGGTACGCCAAATTTTTCACGTTTGAAGTCAATTACACGGTAAGCTTTTTTAACACCGCCGCCTTTATGACGACAAGTAATTCTTCCTGTGTTATTTCTTCCTGCTGTTTTTCTTATAGGCTTCAACAAGGACTTTTCAGGTTTTGAAGTTGTGATTTCAGCGAAATCATTCTTCGACATTCCTCTTTGTCCGGGTGAAGTCGGATTTATTAACTTTATACCCATTTTTTTCTCCTGTTTCTTGGGATTTACATAGTCATCGGAAGTAATCCACCACTATGATTCTACTACTCAATTAATCGATATTATGCACCGATTAATTCTTCAATCGGTTCGCCTTCGATAGTTACGATAGCTTTTTTACCCGATTGTGTTCTACCTGCGCTATAGCCTACTCTTTTAGCTTTAGAAGGCATATACACAGTGTTTACGCTTTTTACTTTTCTGCCAGGGAAAGCCAGTTCGACAGCTTGAGCAATTTCAATCTTAGTTGCATCTTTTACAACTTCAAAAGTGTATTGTTGTAAAGCAATTGCTTCATTTGACTTTTCAGTAATGATAGGTCTTTTAATGATGTCGTACAGTCTTTCTGTATTGTTTTTCATGCTGCTCATTATTTAGACAACCTTTCAGTAATTTCATTTATTGCTGCTTCTGTAATAATTACGTTATCAGCTTCTAACAAGTCTTTTACATTCAAGTTAGAAGGTAAAATAATTCTTACGTTCGGTAAATTTCTTGCACTTAATTCAAGGTAAGCATTTTCTGCTGCCTTAACGTCAGCAATGATTAAAATTTTACCTTCAACTTTAAGAGCTTTAAGAGTTTCTGCCATCAATTTAGTTTTAGGTTCATTGATTTCCGAAAAATCTTTAACCAAAACAGTGTTTTCGATTCTTGCGGATAAAGCAGATTTAAGAGCCAATCTTCTTGCTTTTTGGGGCATAGCAAAACCGTAATCTCTAGGTTTAGGTCCAAAGATAACACCACCGCCTGCAAACAAAGGTGAACGGAGAGAACCGGCTCTGGCTCTACCTGTACCTTTTTGTTTCCAAGGTTTTTTGCCGCCGCCTGAAACTTCAGATCTGGTTTTTGTGCATGCGGTACCTGCTCTGCCGTTGTTTAACTGACGTCTGAGAGCGAGGTGCATAACGTGCAAGTTTGGTTCAACGCCAAAGACTTTTTCGTCAAGAGCGATTTGTCCAACTGCACTTCCTTTTGTATTTAGTATTGAAACTTCTTTTGTCATTTTTCTTTAACCTCAATTAAATTTGTTATTCTCAAGATTTAAGGAATTAAACATTCCATTTTTGTCTTGAAGGGATTACTGTAACCATTTTTCCTTCAGGTCCGGGTACTGAACCTTTTACAAGAAGCAAATTGCTTTCTTTATCAACTTGAACAACTGTCAATTTAGTAATAGTTACTTTTTCATTTCCCATGTTTCCAGCCATGCGTTTACCTTTGATAACACGGCTTGGTGTAGTACCAGCACCGATTGAACCGGGTTCTCTGTGGTTTTTAGAACCGTGTCCCATAGGTCCTCTTGAGAAGTTCCATCTCTTAACGGTACCTTGGAAACCTTTACCGACTGATTTTCCTGTTACGTCAACTTTTGCAACATTTTCAAGAATTGATAAGTCGATTTGTTGTCCAACTTTATATTCTGATGAGTTTTCTACTCTGAATTCCTGCAAATATCTGAAGTTATCTAAGCCATTTTTGGCAAAGTGACCGATTTGAGCTTTTGTTAAGTGTTTTTCTTTAGCAGGCTCAAAACCAACCTGAATTGCATTGTAACCGTCAGAGTCAACTGTTTTAACTTGAGTAACTGTCAACGGGTCAACTTTGATAACTGTTACAGGAATTGCCAGTCCTTGTTCATCAAAGACTTGTGTCATTCCTAATTTTTTACCAACAACGCCTAATCTTGATTTAGACGCGCTTTTAGCGTTTGTAGTCATATCTACCTTTCTCCTTGTGAGCGCTACTTATATACTTCGGGCGGATGTCCCTGCCGCCTCCTTGTTGTTACGGACTGTAGATCACATTAAATCTTATTCAATTGTTAATGTGTTATTAGTTTCGGATTACTTAACCCTTTGATTGAAGTGATTTGTCATTACTAACTCGATTCGGAATCGCAATGTCTTTGCGCCTCTGATACAAGTTCAAAGTGACATTTAAATTAAAGTTTTACTTCAATATCAACACCTGCAGGTAAATCCATTCTGCTTAACTCTTCAGTAGTTTGTTGAGTCGGGTCATAGATGTCGATGATTCTTTTGTGAATTCTCATTTCAAAATGTTCTCTTGACTTTTTGTCTTTGTGAGGTGATCTTAAAACGCAATACAATCTTCTTTTTGTAGGGAGAGGAATAGGACCTGCAACCTTAGCATCAGTTCTTTTTGCTGTTTCAACAATTTTTTCTGCTGATACATCAATAAGCTTATGATCATATGCTTTTAAGCAAACTCTGATTCTTTGTCTCTTTTGAGATGTACTCATTGGTTATACTTCCTTTGCTTTACTTATAGTTCGTTTATAACCTTGTCGGGGAGTGCATTTTGATGGCTTTTTGGTTTAATTGCACACATTTATGCACATAGCCGACTAGTGTATTAACTAACTTATATTAAACAAAATTCCTCGTCAACCGTCTTTTTTGAGATTTTTATACAAATTGTAATAAAAGTTAAAAGTTTTACATTTGTTAATAATTTTTAGGGATATTAAAAAAAATAATTAATTCTATCTATTATAGATAAAAAGAAATCACATTCTCTTTTAATAAATCAAAATCAAATTGTTACTGATAAAATATAAAAACATTGATTTAAGCTTTTTAAGAATTTTGTTCATATGCTATTCTTGTCCTTTCTGAAATCGTCAATGCGTTTGATATTGGAATACCGCCTTTTTGTGCAGGATTGTTAACAACACGTCCGTTTACATACATTACGGAAGAACCTCCACCATCAAGATTCATTGCGTTAACACATCCAAATTCTTTCATCATTCTTGCAAGTTCACCGAGTGTCATACCAACGGAGGCTTGCTCACGACCGTCAACCGTAACCATTATGAATTCGTTTTCAGCTGTATACCCGATAGCTGTTCTGGGATTCTTACCGGTAATTGCACCAAGTTTTTGTGCAGTTACATCAATAAACACCGAACCGTCTTTAACAAGATAAGGTCCTCCGCTTATTATATGATTTACGTTTTCCCACTCGGGAAGCATTTTTATATCAAGCGAAATTTTTTTTGCCGAAAAAAAAGGCTCCAATTTTGCTTTTGGTCCTGATATAACGTATCCGTTTTCAGGTATAGCAGTGGAGCCGTAAGATATTGTAGTGATTTTATTGTCTTTTATAGCTATATTAACGCCATATTTTGGTGGTGTCGGGGAAGTTTGCCCCCAGTCCTTTGTATATAAGAGAACATAGGTGGAAAGCATTCTGGGTTGATTTATATTATCAATTTTTAAGTTTTCTCTGCCCGCTTTCAATGTGGAATTAAACTGAACCTGCGCCATCTTGTATTCATTGTTCCCTATGCCCATGGCGACTCTGTTGTATATCGGTCCGGTGTATACTTTTTTGTTAATCATAAGAGTCCCTAAAGGTACACCGTTTTGGGGCTTAAAATATGTGCCGTTTACTGCGGCGATAGAATTATTGCGTGCGGCAATTGTTCTAATAGTTGCCCTATGTTTTAAATCTGTTGATGCAAGTTGTGGAGCGATTTCGATATTTGGATTAATTTTTGTATTGACTTCAACTATATTAATTTTTACGGGTCTTGAATTGATATACTTCACCATACGGATATGCTTAACCCCGTCAGCGACTGTTAAAATAGCACCGTTGCGATATCTTTGCCGCAACATAGACTCCCAGCGCTGTTTTTCCTCCGTCATACTCCTTGTCTGTATCCGCTCATTATTGACCTTGTAATTCACTCCGTTATCATCAATCGCTTCATTTGCAAAAAGGTTGTTGTTAACCAAAAAAGTTTGAGAACACAAAATACCTGTAAAAATAGCAAAGTATAATGAATTATTAATAATTCTTTTTATACTTCTATTATTTAAGGCTAATGTAGTGTTCATGATAGTTAACTTTTGTTTATCCTTTCTACTATTATTGTAACACTTATTAAAAAACCCTTCAATTGGGTAAGTAATTTATTTTTAAAAAAGCAATCGCAATAGGGGTTACAGCCTTAACAAAACTTAATATTCAACAAGTGTAAAATAGCCCATAATTCGCTCTATGACTATTTGTGGTAAACATTACACTTAATCAGATTTTAAGAATACGCATTAAATATTAGTAAAAACTTTTTAAGGAAAATCCTGTACGAAGCTTTTTAGATTTAGCCCGCTTGTGCAACTAAAATTTCTCCAAATCCATGTTGAAATAAACTAAAAGGAAAGGGGGAAAAATGGGAATTTTTCACAACGATAATGATTTTTCAAAATATTTAGACAAAGACCTATCAGGCTCACAAACTGAAAAAAATCTTTTAGAAGCATTTTGCGGTGAATCACAAGCCCGAAACAAATATTCATTTTTTGCAAAACAAGCACGCAAAGACGGATATGAACAAATTGCAAAAATTTTTGAAGAAACAGCAAACAACGAAGCCGAACACGGGAAAATTTGGTATAGACTTTTACACAAAGGAAAAATGCCTTCTACACTTGAAAATTTAGAAAATGCGGCAAGTGCGGAAAATTACGAGTGGGAAAATATGTATGCACATTTTGCCACAACAGCAAGAGAAGAAGGCTACGAAAAAATCGCTTGTCTGTTTGAACTTATAAGAAACATAGAAAAAATGCACATGCAACGGTATCAAAGAGTCATTAACCACATTAAGAAAAAATCTGTTTTCCAAAAAGAAACACCTGTAATTTGGGAATGTGCAAAATGCGGATACACGTACGAAAACGAATCCGCTCCCGACAAATGCCCGTTTTGCCAACACCCTAAGGCATACTTTTTTGAACGTTGTAAAAATTATTAAATTAAACTGTCCGCTTGGGAACGTAAACCTACTATCAGTAGCATGCTCCAAGTTGAGAATTATTGCAATACATCTGGCTTTTCGCTTCGCAATGACGATTTTGCCATTTCGTCATGCTGAACTTGTTTGACAAAGGGAACGTCAGAACCGAAGGTGATGACTGTGACCCTGTC
>CAMEWS010000035.1 GCA_945946765.1 uncultured Clostridia bacterium | reverse complement strand
TGTTTTTTGCACAGGTTCAACAAGTAGTCGGAGTCAGTTGACAATATGAAATATTGAAAAAAGCCGTAATTTATAGTAAATTGCATATGTAAAGACAGGGGATGATTCAATTTATGGCAAAGTCTGATATTAACTATATAAACAGTGTGGATGTCGATTTAAACGATGCAACTCCTATGCTCAAACAGTTTTTGGAGATAAAAAAGAACAATCTGGATGTACTGCTGTTGTATCGCATGGGTGATTTTTACGAAACTTTTTTTGAAGATGCCCTTGTTTTGTCAAAGGATTTGGAAATTACTTTAACAAGCCGTGAGGGTGGAAACCTTGGCAGAATACCTATGGCGGGTATTCCTGTTAAGGCTATAGACAATTACTTGCCAAAATTGCTTGAAAAAGGTCACAAAATTTCTATTTGTGAACAGTTGGAAGACCCCGCAACAGCCAAAGGATTGGTTAAAAGAGATATTATAAAAACCATTACGGCAGGAACTTTAACTGATACGGGGCTTTTAAAATCCAATGTTAACAATTATCTTGCAGCAGTTATCAAAGATAAAAAATCCGATGTATACGGGCTTGCCTATACAGATATTTCCACAGGGGAGTTTAAAGTTACACAAACAGGTTTTGAACAGTTATTAAGTGAACTTGCACGCATAAAACCGTCCGAGCTTGTTGTACCTAAAATTTCTCAAAAAGTTTTGCCGTTTCAAGTCGTGGGTGATGAAAAAATTGACTTGCCGTCAGAGATTACATCACTCTACAATTGTTCAAAACTTAGTTATAACGCTTTTGATATTGACAGAGCAGAAAAAAATATTAAAGAAATTTTTAAAATTGAATCCGCAGAAACTTTTGGCTTTTCTCAATACAAAGTCGGTTTTTGTGCAGCAGGTGCAATTTTTGCGTATCTTTTCAAAACTCAAATGGACAACTTGCCAAAGTTCGAACGCATTGACACATACAGCCTTACTCAGTTTGTTTCAATAGACTCAAATACAAGAAGGAACTTGGAATTGACGGAAACTTCCCGTGATAAATCCAAATATGGCAGTTTGCTATGGGCGATTGACAATACGGAAACCAATATGGGGGCAAGACAGCTTAAAAAATGGATTCATCAGCCATTGAAAAATGTTTCTGCAATTGTTGAAAGACAAGATGCCGTTGAAGAATTGATGAAAAACAATGCTTCCCGTATAGAAATAATCGGGCTTTTGCAAAAGGTATACGATATTCAGCGCCTTTCTACACGCATTAGCAACAACAGCGCTAACCCCAGAGATTTTTTGGCTTTAAGAGATACTATAAACTTGTTGCCGCAATTTAGCGAAGTGTTAAAACAATTTAACTCCAAACTTTTGCTCAATCTTGCAAAGGAAAATATCAGTCTATCTGAGTTTGCGGATATAATTGATAAAACGATATCAGAAGAAGCTCCGATTGTTGTAAAAGACGGAAATGTTATTAAAAAAGGAGTATCCTCTGACCTCGATTATTACAGAGATTTGCTAAACGGTGGCAAAAGCTGGCTTGTTGATTATGAAGCAAAACAAAAAGAAGAAACGGGAATAAAATTTTTAAAAGTCGGTTTTTCAAAAACCTTTGGCTATTTTATAGAAGTTTCAAATTCAAATTTATCTATGGTGCCTAATAATTATGTAAGACGTCAAACCCTTACAAACGGCGAAAGATTTATTACGGATGAACTTAAAAAGCACGAATCGGATGTGCTTTCCGCTCAATCAAAATCCATAGAATTAGAGTCAAAAATATTCTCTGATTTAAGAGAATATTCAAAAGAGTTTGTTGAACCCGTAAGAGAAGTTGCTCAGGCTATCGCCGATTTGGATGTTCTCGTTTCATTTGCGGTGTGTGCAATAAAAAACAAATATGTTCGTCCTGTTGTGACAGAATCTGATGAGCTGGATATAAAAGAAGGCCGTCACCCTGTTTTGGAACAAATTCTTCCTATGGGGAAATATGTTTCCAATGATTTAAAATTGGTTGCGGGCAATCATAATGACACAGAATCGCAATTTATGGTGTTAACAGGCCCTAATATGGCAGGTAAATCAACTTATATGCGTCAAAATGCTTTGATTGTGATACTTGCTCAAATAGGAAGCTTTGTTCCTTGTGATGCGGCAAAAATCGGCGTTGTAGACAAAATATTTACACGTGTAGGGGCGGTGGATGATTTGTCTTTGGGGCAATCCACATTTATGGTCGAAATGAACGAAACTGCTTTTATTTTAAATTCAGCTACCGAAAAAAGCCTTATTTTGTTGGATGAAATAGGCAGAGGTACAAGCACCTATGACGGTGTTGCAATTGCGTGGAGTGTCGCCGAGTATATTGCAACAAAAATCAAAGCAAGAACAATTTTTGCAACGCATTACCATGAATTAAACGTAATGAGTTCAATTTTCCCTTCAATCAAAAACTATCGTGTAACTATTTCCGAAAATGACGGTGAAATAATATTTCTAAGAAAAGTTATCGAAGGTTCTGCAAGCAAAAGTTACGGTATTCAGGTTGCAAAAATGGCAGGGTTGCCTCAATCCGTAATTAAAACAGCAGAAAATATGATGACAAAAATGCAGTTGGATTATTCAAAAGACTTGTCTGCAAACAAGCGGAAAAACAATGTTCCTGAGGTTAATGTACCTCAATTGTCATTGATATTCGGCAAAGAAGACTAGTCAATTCCTCTTGCAAGTTTCATACCGTCAATAAGGGTATCAATTTTATTTAAAGCTTTGTCGTTTTTTAATGCTTCTAAGGCAAGTTTGATGAATTCGGAAGCAGCTTTGTCTTTTGCAATTTTCTTAAACTCTTTCATCAAGTAATTTATGTTTTGTTTTGCCTCGATATCAACAGTATTTAAGATAACTTTTTCTTTTCCGTCAGGGTAAAAGACTACAATTTTACTGGTTTTATTTTCATCAAAATATTCAACATATACGGGACGGTTTAACGCTTTAGCTGTTTTTGACATGTTTTCGTCCGTACAAATTTGCTGTTTTTGTTTTTTATCGGGGAACAATTCGTATACATTGTCTTTATCAATTCTTCTTGCTTGAAATGCCGCAACATTGTCTGTTCCAGTCATTGCACCTTCGTTTTCACTGACAAGAAAGTCAAAGTCAAACAAGTCTTTTGGATTAACATCAAGTACAATACAGATTTTTTCTAAAGTTTTGCAGGATGGAAAATGTTCACCCGTTTCGATTTTGGATAATTGTCTTGAGTGAATACCGATAATGCCTGCTAAATCTTCTTGCGTAATGCCTCTGGATTTTCTTATCAGTTTTAAATTACTTCCTAAACCTTGTTTAAAATTTGCCATAACACATCCTTTAGTTTAGTATATTGGGCTAATTTAATTAATTTAACGTTTTAAAACACCTGTTGTTTAATTTGTTTATTGTTGACTTAGGTGTTTTACGCTATATTATGATACATATATTCCATATTCGTAATACCCCATAGTCATAAAATAATGTGATTATTTGGGTTTAAAAAATTTGGTTGAGTATTGTAAATTTAGTATTAAAGCATCTATGAAAAAAACAAGAAAAAAAGTATTTACGTTCATTCAGACAGAATCACTTGAACCCGCATATTTGAATTTATGTTTAAAAACTTGGGAGAAAAATTTTTCTGAGGATTATGAAATTATTCCTTTGGCTGTACAAAATCTTCGTAATTATATAAGCGAAAAGAATTTTAAAATAGTTAAAAACATTACTCCCGAAGTTATAAACTATATTAAAGCTTGTGTTTTATATTCAAACGGCGGTATTTTTATGGATACGGACACACTGCTTTTAAAAGAATTTTATTTGCCTGAAGAAATGTTAGATAATTATGAAATTGCCGTATTCGGTAATTCGCCTGTGTCTGCGTGTTTAGGGTTTATGATGGCACAAAAAGGCAGCACAGTTTTAAAAGAATATATTGCAAGACTAGAGAAAGTCTTGCTACAACACGAGCAAACATTTATAAATACAAATAAAGTTTTTAACGATATGCTGTCAGAAGGCTATAATTCAAAAGTGCTTGTAATAGATGCGGAAAGCTCGGGATATTTGCCGGAAAAAGCTTTGTACGGTGTTGTAGGTGAAAATTTGCGCACACAGTTGTTATTTTCTTCAACGGTTGATTCTGAAGATATTTTTAACAACACAAAAGGTATTGTATTGGTGCATTGTAAAAAAATTAGTGAAGAATATTTAAATATGGATGAAGACGAGTTTTTGAGTCAGAATACTCTTTTGGCGCAAATTTTAAATAAATGTTTAAATAAAAATTAAATAATCTCTTTTCCGTAGCCTTGTGTGCGGTATGAAGATTTAATCTTAATTTTATACTCGTTTTGTTGAACAATTTAAGCGGAATATGAATTATGTATAAAATAAGGTTGCGTGAAGACAGAGGCAGAACTTTTACGCATTGGTTAGATAGCGCACATACGTTTTCTTTTGCAGAGTATTTTGACCCGTTTAATATGGGGTTTAGTGATTTAAGAGCCATAAACGACAACATTTTATTGCCCGAAGGCGGTTTTGACATGCACTCGCATGCCAATATGGAGATTATAAATATTATTATTTCAGGACAAATGGAGCAAATATCCTCTGATTCTAAATATAAAAATAAATCTGAAATTTTATCTAAAAATACGGTTCAGGTTATCAGCACAGGGACGGGAACGGAATATAGAGAGTTTAATCCTTCAAATACCGAACGTTTACATTTTTTACAGGCATGGATTTTGCCTAGAAAAAAGAATATAACACCATCTTATGCTACAAAGTATTTTACGGATGATAAATTAAAAAACCAATTAAGACTGATTGTATCAGGCAACGGTGCAAACGGTTCTTTAAAAATTATGCAGGATACCGATATTTACAGATGTTTTCTTGATATGGATTATACGGTTGCTTATGATTTACCGCCTAATCGAAAAGTTTGGATACAAGTTCTTTCAGGAGCTATAGAAATTAACTCAAATATTTTGGAAGCGGGGGATGGAATTTCCATAACCGATGAACGAGGGTATCTTGATATAACAGGTGTGGAAACACAATCTGATTTTTGTATTTTTAGTCTACGTAATTTAAGGATATAGGTAAATGAATAAAATTTAATCACAAGTAAAGATTCCTGTTGTTTTATAAGTCAGCAAGGAATCTTTACTTTATAAAATTCGGTAAAACATAATATCAAAATGAATCCTATTTGCAACCGCACTCAAATTTTGGTTTTTTATGTTTATTGCATTTATCTTTTTTTAATTCTTTGTATTTTTCCTGTTGTTTACAGTTTAATATCTTTAAAAAACATTCTTCATGCTCTTGTTTTTTGTCTTTAATTTCTGTTTTTAAATCTTTAATTTTTTGTTTTTGTTCCCTTTTTGCTTTTAATGAGCATTTTTTACACTTCATTTCTTCGAGTTTTTTTTCTTCCTGTATTTTACAGAGTTTTAACGGTGCAATTTCATCAAAGTATTTTTCATCAATACATTTGCCTTGTACACGTTGCTCCTGAGTCATACACAATTTTTCATAAAGGCATGCCCTTTTTTCAAAGAATTTAATTTTCCAATTTTGAATTTCTTCGCAGGAATTAAAAATCGGTGCAGGGTCACAGTTTTTTGAACAATCTTTCTTTTCGCAAGATTGCTCTTGAGGACAACCTATGGGGACATACGGAGTGGGTACGCTGGCGTAAACATTTAGGGTTGAACAAACTATTGCTGCAGATAAGGCAGCAACGGAAATTTTTAGGTTTAAACTCATATTCTCTCCTTATAACTCTATAACCTATGCTTCTGATTGTTGAAGTTGAGGTTAATTGACTATACGGAATATTATAAAAAGTTAAACAGGAGTTTAAACTCTAACCGGATATGGTAACTTAGGCTATTTTACTGTTGAATCCCAAAACGTACACCTGCGATTTCCGAACACAAAAATGTGGCATATTCGTATTCTGTTTCAAGAAAAAGCTCCGTTCCGTCATCAGAAGCGTTTAAAACTTTGCCGATAAGACGAATAGGTCTGTCTGCAGCACTTTTTAAAAACACCTGAATTACGTTATAGTTATGCAATTTGTCTTCTTGCGGAAAATTAAATATCATTTTATGCTCCTTTAAAATTCTATCTAACAAATTTTAGCATATTTTTTTTATATAAAAATATTAAGATTTATAAACTAAAGTATAAAATTTCTCTTTTTGCTATAAAGTTTTCTGATTTAAATGCCGATAATAAAAATACAAAGCCGCATGATGTGAAGGTTTTGTGAGGGCTTTATTTAGTAATATCAATACTTTATAGGAATAAATTATGACCAAAGAGAATTTCGACAAACAAGAAAATAGTGTATCAGTTTTTTCAAGAAGTCCTGAATTTCTTGACGGTGACCCATTAGAAGAAATTTTTGCTCTCAATTTGGGTGATTTTTTAACTGAGCATTTGATATCTGCGGATTTGGCTCAAAAAATTAAAAAGCATGATGTTCAGGATAAAGCAGAAAGTCTCAAGAAACAGTTAAGGGAATTGATTTCTATTTATTCTATTAACAACACTTTAAGTGTACTTGGTTTTAACAACAAAGAAGATTATATAGTTTATAATTCTATAGCTAAAACAATTGTACAAATGATTGAAGCAAAAGCTTGTCATATATTTCTTGCAAATAAATATGCCGTTGGTATGGAAGTTACTGATTTGGAAATGGTTCTTGTAGGATCATCTTTCTCTGCGGAAGAAGAAATTGATTGTGACAATCCGTCTTTGTTGCATATTCCTATGCGATACGGCTCTGAAAATGCAGGCATGATTATGGTTGAACCAAAAGAAGGAAAAACTCTTTCCAATGAATTTTTAAAACTTATACAAGTTACGGCAAGACTGTTTGCTATTTCAATGATGCTTTTAAAACTTACAGATGAAATATCCAAAATTATGGAAGATGAGTTTGTTACAAGTGCGGAATTGCAACATTACAGAGCGGAACTTACTGCTGTAATCGGTGATCTTGGCGAAGAACAACAAAATTTTGTGGAAATGCTGGCTAGGGCAGTAGATGCTAAAAGCGAATATCACAACAACCACTCACAACATGTTGCAGATTTGTCCAAAATAATTTGTGATTATTTGGGATTGAATGAAAAAACAAAAGATTTGATATATTATGCCGGACTTTTGCAAAATATCGGTAAAATTACTATTCCAGAAGAATTGTTTAACAAAAAAGAAAAGCTTTCCAAGGAAGATTGGGAAATTTTACAAAACCATCCGAATATTGGCGTAAGTTTGCTTATGAGTATTAATTTCCTTGCCGAAGTTATCCCGTACATCCATTATCATAAAGAACGTTGGGATGGTCACGGTGAACCCGAAGGCTTGAAAGCATACAGTATTCCCCTCGGTTCAAGAATTATTGCTATTGCGGATGCATACTGTGCTTTAAGAGAAGACAGACCATACAGAAAAGCGATTGATGAGCAAAAATCGCTTGATATTATTAAAACAGAATCAGGAATTAAGTGGGATCCGGAGCTTGTTAAAACGCTGGAGATTATTCTTAACAAATAATCGTGTTCAATCATAAAAGAGAGAAAGTATGAAAAAATTTTTAATATTAATTATAACTTTGTTTTTGGTTGCAACAACTTCGTTTGCTGCTAATACAAAAAATAATAAAGTTGGATATTTTACTATTACATACGAAACAAAAGATAACTTTGTAATAAAGTCAAAATTATTTTATCCTGCTCAAAAACAAGCTGTTTATCCGGTAGTTGTAATGCTTCATTCTATCGGATATTCAAGTGATTATTGGGAAAAACTTGCAAAAGACTTTGTTCATCAAGGCGTGGCCGTTTTGTTGGTGGATTTAAGAGGACATGGTCAGAGTGTTTATGATTCCAATTTTAAAATTAGGTATTGGAAGAATTTTACAGACAAAAATTTTGCTAAATATCCCTCTGATATACATGAGATTTTGATTTATCTGGCAGCAAATTATAAAAATATTTCAACAACAGATTATGCGATAGTTGGAGCTGATATTGGTGCCAATACTGCTGTTATTACAGCTGAATCTATGAAAAATAAACCGAAATGTCTGGTTTTGTTATCTCCTACCAGAGTATACAAAGGACTGTATATCCCTATTGCAATGACAAATCTTGGAAGTATGCCTATTTTGTCGATAGTTAGCGTTGCTGACAGGTATTCTTATAACGAAACATATCAATTGAAAAAGTTTGCACAAGGAACTTTTGATATAAAAACTTATCCTGCAGGTGGTATGGGTATGTTGATGTTAAAAGTTAATCCGACAATGAGCAAAGATATTGTTGATTGGGTTTTGCCTAAGATTAAATAAGGTAAGTTTTTATAAATTTCAAGATTCAAATCAAATATTTCAGGTTTTTAATATATTTTCATGACTTTTGGAAAAAAATCATTAATTTGGAGTAGACAATTTTCTACTCCATTTGTATGAAAATTTGTCCGTAACCTTCATTGGCGGTTAACTTATACCGTAATTGATAGTATAATCTTTAATAGTGAGGCAGGAAATTTTTAAATGGATTTTCAAAAATTACTGGAAAACAAGCCATTACTTTATGGAATCATAGCGGGTGTTATTGTCGTTGTTATTGCTTTGTTTATAACAATCGGTATGATTGCGTCTTCCAATAATTCTGATGGGGCTAAAGTTGTTAAAGAAAAAGTTATAGATAAACCTTTAGATCTTTTAACAACTGACAATCTTGGTAAAGCAATAGAAATACAGGCATTGCTTGCAAGGGAAGGTATTACTGTTGAAAGACGTGCTGAAGGTCAAAAATCCGTTTTATATCTTGCCAAATATACTATGACTCAACGAGACAGAGCACTTTTGGCTATTGTAAAAAGCGGTCTTGTTGACCAAAATACGGGTCTTGAAATTTTTGATAAAGGTGATTTTACTTCCACAAAAGAAGATAAAAGAATTCGTCTTACCCGTGCCGTTAATGGTGAATTATCACGTTTGATAAGAAAAATTCCGCCTATTGAAAATGCTTCTGTATTTGTTTCCATTCCCGAACAGGTAATGTTCGAACAAGACCAAAAGCCTATTACTGCAACCGTTCAAATTGTAATACCAAGCGGTGAAAAACTTGATAATATGAAAGTTAAAGCTATCCGTAACCTTTTGCTGGGTGCGGTAAACGGACTTGATGCCGAAAATATATCTATTACAGACACTAACGGTAATGTCTATGATTCCATTGCTTCTGCCGATGACGATATGCTTGCAAAATTAGAAGAAAATGACCGTTATATGCAGGCAAAAGTTAAAACACAGCTTGATAAATTAATCGGTAAAGGTAATTATGCCGTAACTGTCAGCACATACTTAAGACAGGCTCCTATGCAAAAAGAGTCAATCGACTTTGATCCTACTAAAAAGACAGCTTTAACGGAACAAACTTTCTCTGAAGGTCTTGGCGACCAAACAAGAGATACCAATAAAGGAATAAGTGCAGTCAGTGTGTACTTGCCTAATGGTTTACCTGCAAATAATGCTGATTCTGCACAAAACAGAAATTATTCAAGAACAGCAAGAGAAACTCAATACGGAGTACCTAAAATTCAAACAAGCGAACTTGTTAAGCCAGGTACAGTTGAGGATATTTCTATCGCAGTCACATTGGAAGAAAGTGCTATTCCTGCCAATATGACTTTGGAAGAATTGAAAATACTTGTTGCTAAAGCTGCTTCTCCAAAAGCAAAAGCGGAAAATGTTGAAATTGCGTTTTCTGATTCCGTAGACCCGTTCCTTGCAGGTGACAAACCTGAATCACTCCCTCAAAAGGATTCTACCGGCAACCCATGGTGGATTGCTATTGCGATGATTCTTTTGGGTATTGGTTTTGGTTTGAAATTCCTTTCGGATAAAGTGAAAAAAGCACAAGAACAGCAAAAAGAAGAAATCGAAATGCTCAGAGAAAGAGCACAAGATCAAGAAAAACAACTTAAGGATATGAATTTAAAAGCAGCAGAGTTGATTGAAAGACAAACTCAGCTTGCTCAAGGAATGCTTGAACAAAAACAACAGGCTCAGGCTATTCCGTCAATCGGCAATACAATTTCTGATATAACATCGGAGCTAGAAGGACTAGATGATGACGATGTTGCAGAACATGTAAAAAGCTGGATTGAAAAGGCGTGAGCCGGAATGTAGGTGTGAAGGAGGTCACGTAGGTGACCGACACAACACCGAAATTTAACAATAGCGACGTAGGAGCACAGGCGTAAGCCGAGCACCACAGGAGCAAAAAAGCGTAAGCCGTGTGTGGAAGCTTGCAGGGCTTTCAGAACTGAAAGACCGAAAAGCTGAAACCGTTAGATACCGCCGTTGCGGAGGTAATGAAATTACCGTAGCGAACAAATCTATGATTTGACAGGCGGAAAGAGATGACAAAAACAAAATAAAAAGGCGTAAGCCGAGCACCACAGGAGCTAAAAATTAACAAACCGAAGGTTGGGGGTTAACCCAACAATATAAAAAAACAGGGGAGAACACATTTGCCAATAGAAGGATTTGATTTTAAAGCATTTGCAAGAAATATAGCAGAACAAGTCGGGCCTGCTATGCCGCTTGATATTGCTGAGCCCGATAAAAACTATATTATTAATATAGTTCATAACTATTGTTATATGGCGGGTGAAGCATTAAGCAATGACACTACAATTAATTTTAATGCAGAACAAGCAAGCATAGTTACGCAATTCATTGGAGAATGGGCGTTTCACAAGGCTATAGACACAATCAGAAGTAATATTGATCCTCAATTCAGAGATGGAATTTTGCAAAAAATTGCTTTTACTGTATTTGAAATTGCTAAAACTGCAATTATCAAAAATATGTCGCAAGGTGACATGATTGCAGTTGTCGAATTCCATGTAAAAAAAGCTTATAATGAGGTGTTGGAGGAACTTAAAAATAAGGGTGCTTTGACTGATGAACAAGTAAAAGAAGCGCAATCTCATTCTAATATAGATGAGATGGCTCAGCAGGCTGCACAAGCCGAAGCGGAAGCCCAAGCAAACGGAGCCCCACCGTCAGAAGGCTATACAACACCTGCAAATGATACAAAAATATTAAAACTTGCAACTTTTGCGATAGTTTTGAAAAATCTTCCTCCTGAAAAAAGACAAGGTTTGTTGGATAAATTTTCACCCGAAGATGCTTCAATGTTGCGAGATTATTCAAATATGGCGGATTTGGAAAATAAGCTCGACCCTAATCTTGTTGCAAGAGGCTTGCAAGAAATTAAAAATACATTGCCCAAACCTAAAAAAATGAATAAAAACAAGGTTAACCAAAGATTATATAATATTGTAAACAATTCGAATATTTCAAAGATTTCTAATATTATAAGTAAAGAACGTAAAGCTGTAAAAATGTTTGTGTCAGAAGTTCAACAACCAACCGGTGAAGATAATTTGACACCAAGAATTGCTGATATTATATGTACACACCTTGAGGAAAAACTTACAAGAAAATAGTCAAATTTTGCTAATATGATAATAAAAAGAAACCATCAAAAAAAAATAAATCAACCTATACAAGAGGTGGAACTCCAACCTCAGGATTCGCAGCAAGAAAATTCTGAGGTGTTTGAAATTAAACAATCTGAAGAACAACAGATTCAAGAAAATACCTCTGATATTTTTGCGGGGTTTAATTTTGATGAGATTGATTTTAATCAAAGAGCAGAACGCCGAAGAGGTGACAGACGGCGAGGATATAGAAGAATTGATGACAGAAATCTTGTGTCACGTGCACAACAAGAAGCGATTTCTATAAAAGAACAAGCCTCTAAAGAAGGTTATGAAAAAGGTATTGTACAGGCTCAAGATACCATAAACAGTTTAAAAGCTTCATTAGAAGAATTTTTTGGCTATAAAGATGTTGTTTATAATGAAATAACAAAAGATATCTTAGATATTTCAATAAAAGTAGCCGAAAAAATTATAAAAAAAGAGGTTCAAACAGATAAATCAGTACTAGAGTCAATTGTTAAAGACGCATTAAAAAGTCTTGCTAAAGACGAAAATAAAATTATACTTAAAGTAAATCCGACAGATGTTGAATATACAAAAGAAATCGTTCCTCAACTTTTGTCTTCCGGACAATTAGAGGCTAAAATCTTTGTAACGGGTGATAAAGATGTTGAAGAAGGTTCTGCAATTATTGAAACATCAGACGGTATAATAGATGCCAATATAGGTACTCAGTTAGAAATAATTAAGGAGGCATTTAAACAGATATAATGGCAGGTGCACAACAAGGTTCAAATCCAATATCAGAATTAGGATTAGCGGGATTCGTTGTCGTCCTGATACTTATCTTGCTTATAGAGATGCCAAACTGGGTAATCGACTTTTCGATTGCATTAAATATTACGCTGGGTATTGTCCTTTTGATGATATCTTTGTATATTCAAAAACCCTTAGAACTTGCCGCTTTCCCTTCAATTATTCTGATGGGTACAATGTACAGATTGGTTTTGAGTATTGCATCAACAAGATTGATTTTAGCAAAAGGTGAGGCAGGTGCTACTATTCATGCATTCGGGCAATTTGTTACCGGTGGGAATATGGTTGTAGGTGCAGTAATCTTTCTTATTATTACGGTTGTACAATTTATGGTAATCACCAAAGGTGCGGAACGTATTGCAGAAGTATCCGCCAGGTTTGCGTTAGATGCTATGCCGGGTAAACAAATGGTTATTGACGGAGATTTTAATGCAGGGATAATTACTCCTGATGAAGCGGTTAAAAGACGTGAAGATTTACAAAGGGAATCTGCTTTATTCGGTTCAATGGATGGTGCGATGAAGTTTGTAAAAGGTGATACAATGGCCGGTATTATCATTGTAATCATCAATATTATAGGCGGATTGTGTATTGGTATGTTGCAACAAGGTATGCCTGCAGCTGATGCTGTTCAAAAATATACAATATTAACAATCGGTGACGGTTTGTCTTCTCAATTACCATCTTTGTTAATGGCTGTTGCAGCAGGTATCGTGATGACTCGTGCTTCTGCCGCAAGCCCCAGCTTGGCAGCAGATGTTTCGGGACAAATATTGAATAAACCGATGAGTTTGTTTTGTGCCGTAGCTTTCTTATTGCTTATTGCTTTGACAAGTCACTGGACTGGTTTGCCGTTCTTCCCGTTCCTGTTATTTTCTATCGTTATTATATTCGCCGCATTTTCTGTACTTGTTAACCAAGATGTTGCTGCACAACTTGGTCAGTTGGAAAATGTTAAACAAAATATGCAAGATCTTGTTAACCCGAATAAAATGTATGAACGTTTGGGTGTTGATGTATTAAGTTTACAAGTAGGCTCTGGCTTGTTGCCAATTGCCGACCCAGATCAGGAAGGTCAATTACTCGCCAAAATTGCCGCATTACGTCAACGTGTTACCGATGAATTGGGATATATTATACCAAACATAAGAATAATGGATTCATCTGCTTTGGATGCAAACGAGTACTTGATTTCTATCAGGGGTAATAAAGTTGCAACAGGTTTTGTTTACCCCGGAAGACTTATGGTTATTGCAAATCAGTGGGATGCAACCGGCAAGCCGACTCCTGCTGATTGTATTGTTAAATTAGATCCTACTTATCAGGCAAATGCATACTGGGTTGATCCTTCACAAATTGATGAAAACGACCACCTCACAGCGGTTGATTCGGTTGATGTTATTGTTACACACCTTCAAGAGTGTGTAAGAAAATATGTTGACGAAGTTATGACAAAAACAGATGTTCTCAAGCTTATGGAACTTGTTAAATCACAAGATCCCACACTTGTTAACGACCTTATTCCTACAATTATTTCAACAAGTGACTTGCGTAAGATTTTTGTCAACCTTATCAGGGAAAAAGTTTCTATTAAAGATATCATCTTTATTTTTGAAAGACTGTGTGACTATGCCAGATTCTCTAAAGAACCCGATATTTTGTCGGAACGTATAAGAGCTGCTTTGGGCAGACAAATATGTCTTTCTAACTGTACTGAAAATAAAGAGCTTTTTGCTTTAACGCTTTCAAGTGAATGGGAAAAAACACTTGATGACAGTTGTCAAAGAACGGAGCTTGGTACAATGTTCCTGTTGAATCCTATGCAAGTTCAAGAACTTATTGAAACTACGGCATCTACAATTATGAGAGCACACCAAGCTATTGGACGACAACCTGTTATTTTGTGTTCTCCAAGAATCAGACTGCCGCTGTATCAATTACTTGAACGTCATATTCCTACAATTGTTGTTATTTCATACAGCGAATTGATTACTGATATTAAAGTTGAAGCTGTCGATACAATCGGTGAAATGTATTCACCCGGATTCCAATAAAATTTTCTTTTAAATAAAGGTAAAAAATGATAGAACAATCAACGGAACGTTCAATTGAATATATGAAAAAAAGAGCTTTTGAAATCATCGATTCTACACCGATGTATCAGTATAAAGGTTCTGTATCAAAGCTTTTGGGTCTTACGGTGGAGGTAAAACTTCCCGGTCTTAAAATTGGCGATTTGTGTTTTATCGAAACATGGCAGGGTGAAAAAAAGCCTGCCGAAGTTGTTGCTTTTAAAGGTGATACGGCGCAATTGCTTTTGCTTTATGACGGTGCGGGTATCGGTCAGGGCAGTCTTGTACAAACTGTCGGCACTCCTATTATGATTCCGTTAGGTGATTTTTTGCTTGGAAGATTGATTAGTCCGATGGGCGAACCTATTGATGGAAAGCCGATGGATACGTCTAATGCAGTTTATATGTCCATTGATGGTCCTGCGCCGAGTCCGTTTGATAGACCTATTATTAATACTATGTTTTCAACAGGAGTAAGGGCGATTGATTCTACTCTTACAATGGGAGCAGGACAACGTATGGGGCTTTTTGCAGGGTCAGGTGTAGGTAAAAGTACAATGCTTGGTATGATTGCAAGAAATTCTGATGCTGATGTAAACGTTGTGGCTCTGATAGGTGAACGTGGTAGAGAGGTTAAAGAGTTTATTGAAGATTCTCTTGGCGAAGAGGGTATGAAAAAATCTGTTCTGGTGTGTTCTACAGGCGACCAACCTCCTTTGATTCGTCAAAAATGTTTACAGGCAGCAACTACGGTTTGTGAGTATTTTCGGGATCAAGGTAAAAAAGTATTCCTTATGACAGATACTGTTACACGTTGCGCAATGGCAGGGCGTGAAGTAGGGCTGTCCATTGGTGAACCTCCGACAATGAAGGGTTATCCTCCATCTATATTTTCGTGGCTGCAAAAGGTTTTGGAACGTGCGGGCAACAGCCCTAAAGGCTCCATTACCGCATTGTATACGGTGCTTATGGAGGGTGATGATATTAATGACCCTATTGTAGATACAGTGCGTGGTATTACGGACGGTCACATTTTCTTGAGCCGAAAGGTTGCGGAAATGAACCATTACCCTGCGATTGATATTCTTGGAAGTATTTCCCGTTTGATGTCTGCAATTGCCACACCCGAACACAAAGAGGCTGCAGCAAAAATGCGCCGTGCAATGGCTTTATACAGAGAAAATAAAGATTTGATTGATGTAGGTATGTATGTTTCGGGTTCTAACCCAAAATTGGATATTGCCATTGAAATGATGCCGAGTATCAATGCATTTTTGCAGCAAAGGGTTTCTGATTCAGTAAGTATGGAGACAACAATTAGCACTCTTATTGAAATGATGGCATCAGTGGATATTTAGATAATATTTATTATGTAAATTTGTGATGATTTTGGTTGAAGTTTTTTAATTGAAACCAATTGTCATTCTGAAGAGAAAAATGTCGCAATTGGCATTAATATTGCATTATTCAGAATCTGTTAAACTTGTAGAGTTGGTCTTTTTTCTTATGTTCAGAACGAAAAAGTAAAAATATCATCCTCAAATAAAAATAAGCCTTCTTACATAATAAATATTATCATTACTTATTCTTAAAGCCGGTACTTGCGACAGGCAACCAAACTGATTTTAAATGGTTTAGCTTTCCTTTTCTTCTCAATTCACCAATAGCGGCATTCACCTCAGTTTTTAAAGATGCATTTTCCGCACCTTTTCTAAAAGCAATACCGTATGCATCTTGAGAATATCTTTGAGGAAGAATTGTAAATT
>CAMEWS010000034.1 GCA_945946765.1 uncultured Clostridia bacterium | reverse complement strand
TACACCGATTCAACAGTACAGAGGAGTCTTTTTACAATACAAAAAATTGAAAGGAATTAATTATGGAATATCCTGTTTTTGATATACCGTATCAGGAAGTTTATTCAACAAAAATTGAATTTAACACACAGATTAATGAAAAAATGAAGGGGCGTGAACAACGATACCCTGTTTGGACTTATCCTAAAAGAACTTTTACTCTCAAATTTGACAAAAATTTTAAAGGAAGAAAAAAGCTTGAAAAGTTTTTTATTGAAGTTATGGGGCAAGGCAAAGAGTTTGAGTTTAAGTGGGAAAAGTCAAAAGGCGGTAATGACAAAACTTATTTGTGTACGTTTGATACGGACAGTTTTAAACAAAATATACAGGATTTTGGGTTTTCGCAGTCTGAATTGAATTTGATTTGTATTGATGACAATGTCGTTGAAACTGTAGGGGCGTTGGATTTTTATCACAAGGCTGAAGGCGAAGCTTTTGTGGAGTTTTACACTGTTATAGACAAGGTTTTTACGGCAAGAAATTCTCGTAAATCATATTGGGAAAGACCTAAAAGAAGTTGGACGTTAAATTTTGACAAAAATGCAAAAACCCGTAAGATGATAGAAGACTTTTTTATTGCAAAACGAGGACGGTTCCGCTCTTTTGATTGGGTTTGGAAAAAAGAATGCGGCGGTGACGGAAATACTTATCACGTTAGGTTTGATGAGGATTCTTTACAATCAAATATTGATGCAAACGGTTTTGCCGAAATAAAGCTTAAGTTAAAAGAGGTTTTTCCGACAGCAAATCCTATATTAGAGGTAGAACAAGACGAAATTATTCCACGTTTGTTGTTGAAAATAGAGCTTGACGGCGGTTCAATTTATATTCTTGATAACGAAACTATGCAATCCTTGCGTTACAACAATGAAGATTATTTCGGTGCACCTTTGACCTATGGTGAGATTAAGAAAGATGACAATTCCGGCGTGTCAAAGTTGGACATAAAACTTTCGAACGTTGCGCTTGCTATATCCGGCATTATCGGCGCACGAGGCGATGTTATTACTAATGCTCCCGCTGTTTTAACGTTGGTGTTCCTTGATGTTAATACTAACAAGTTAATTCCCGATTTGAATCAGATTGTTTTTGCAGGAAGGTGCAACAAGCTTAAATTGGATTATGAAAATGCATCTATGGATATAGAGACATCACTGGGCGGTTATGAGGTGCAAGCACCGATAATGAAATATCGTACAACCTGTCAGGTACGGCGTTTTAAAGATTGCCGCTGCGGTTATACAGGTGAAGAAACAAAATGTGACAGGACTTTGGAAAGATGCAAAGAGCTGGGAAATGTGAAAAATTTTGCAGGGTATCCTCAAATGTATAATGAGCTTGTTATCAAGGTTTAGGCTATGTGAATAACGATGATTAATCAACCGGTTTTTAATCGGTTGATTTTTATTCTACAAACGGAAAATATAATAAATTTTTAATTTTTTATCTGTCATAATATAAGTATGAATGAAATTGCAAGAAATACTTTGAAAATTATTTTTAATTTGAGCTGTGTTGCGTTTATGCTTTTGGGAATACAATGCTTTTTTAACAATATAATTTTCAAAGAAGTTTCTAAAAAAATCTATCTTTATCAAGAAGTGACTAATCCTACTGATGTTTTGCTGACGAGTGCATCCGGTGTTTTAGCCGAATTCGAAATTGGTTCATCAAAAAATTACAGTTTGTTAAGAAACAAGATATTTTGGCATTATATAAAACCTGATTTCAAGAATTATACTTTGGATTACAATTTATCGTTATGGACGGCTAATTTTGATTTGAATGATGATAATAAAACGGATATTATCGGTTTGGTTGATTATCATTTATGCGGAAAAGAATCAAAATGTTTTTATATTTTACACAAGGATGGTGACGGTTATAAAGATAATGCTTATTTTTCATATAACGGGAATTTTGACAGAATAAAAGTTTTAAATAATAAAACTAACGGGTTTTATGATTTGTATTTAATAAATACCAATGATTCAGAGTCATACAGTATTTTGAAGTATTTGCCGTTTGAACAATAAATAAGGATGTTTTAATGAAGAAGATTTATTTATTAATATTTATAGTTTTGATAGTTTTTTTTATATTGCTTTTGCGCCAAAATATTGCTTTCAGAAAAGATATTGAAGTTAATAAAATCCTTACAAAAACAGAAATTACAATGTATTTGTATGATTTTGTTAAAACTTTAGATAAGAGTTCCGTAAATTATGTTAAGGAATTTGATTTGTCATTTAACAAAAATAAACCAAGTAATGCAATATATAAAATGCATTATTTTTTGTATTCTAAAAACAGTTTAAATCGTTTGGGTTTGGAAGATTACGAATTGTTGAAAATCAAGGATACTATTGCTTTTGAGTATGATATTGATGATGACGGTGTTGATGAGATTATTGGCAGTAATGCAGCTGAACCTTTTTTTAAAGACGGTTATGGGGAATTTTATGTTTTAAAGAAAAGGGAGGACAAATATTCTTTACTTGCTGTTTTTCCTGTTAACATAAAAACTAAAAAAATATATATTTTGGAAGACAAAACAAACGGATTACGAGATATAGGATTGTTAGCAGAAGGCTCAGATAATATTGATATTTGGAAAGCTCAATATGAAGAAAAGAATATTTATTTTGATGAAGATAATGAGTTTGAAATATTTAATATGAAATTAAACAATTTTTATGCTTATCAGTATGTTTATGATGAAAAAGAAATTAAAAAATTAAAAAGGTCGGCTTATATTGCGGAATATGAGTTTTTTGATGGTAAGAAAAACAATTTGGACAAGTCAAAAATATTTTGGGAATACTTATATAAAGATATTGATGACAAAGATGATAGAGGGAGAAATTGGGCTATTAGTTTTGATTTAAATCAAGACGGGGTTGATGAAATTATTGGTATTAACGATTCACAATTGTTTTGTGGTGTCCTTATGAATTGTTTTGATATTTTACAAAAAAATGATGAGTTTGGTTATCAAAATATAGAAAATATATTGTTTAACAAGGACTTTTATAAGTTTAGAATTTTAAAACATAAGACAAATGGATTTTACGATTTGTATCTTTTTAGTTTGATTCCCGGTCGCGATAGAGTGTTAAGGTACCAAAAATACAATAATTAGTTCAGATTTGTAATAGTTTAGGCACACAATTGAATTTTAAATTGTGTGCATTTTATTTGGGAAGAGGTATATTTTGCAAAAAAATGATTATGAAGAATTTTTAAAAGAATTGGCATTTAAAGAGTCAAGTAATGATTATTCAAAAGTTAACCAATTGGGGTATTTAGGTAACCGTTTTTTAATCAGTTGATTTTTATTATACAAACGGAAAATATAATAAATTTTTAATTTTTTATCTGTCATAATATAAGTATGAATGAAATTGCAAGAAATACTTTGAAAATTATTTTTAATTTGAGCTGTTTAGTTCTGTTATTTATATTTATATACACTGCGAAAACTAACAGCAATATTATTATTGATTCACAAATTGATGTTAATTCTAATATTGATGATGTTTTGGAATATGGGTATATTACTGTTGATTATGAAAAAGAAGGTAAATTCTTTGCAAAACAGCCAATATTAAAATCTTTTCATACCGGACGAGATTTGGATGCGTCTAAAACTGCATTAAGTATATTTGCTAATTATTTTAGAGATGAAATTATTGAAAGTATGAAAAATAATGATGTAAAGATTACTCAAAAGGAAATTGAAAGAAGAATAAAAATAGTAGAAGAAGAAAATTGGGCAGTTGAGTACGATTTAAATGGTGATAATGTTAATGAAATTATAGGTTTTAAATGGGATAATTGTGGTTGGACCGCTTGTCCTTTGTATATTTTAAGTAAACAGGACGATAAAAAATATATTAATATTGCTGAAGAAGTTTATACTTCGCCATATGAATATAAGTTAAATATATTGAACAGTTTTACAAACGGCTTCCATGATATTGGGTTTATAACAGGTGGACCCGGAAATGGAACACAATGGATTATAAGATATAAACAAAATGAGTTGGTCGGAGACTAAAAAATACGACAGGGCAATAAGATATCAGAAAAAGACAATAGGTATACCGACCAAACAACAGGCTGCAAAGACCGCTTCTCAAAAAGGAAGCGGTCTTGTTCATGTATCGGGCTATGTCACAGCAAGCGGCAGGCGGGTTGATGATTATTACAGGGCAAGACCTGTTAAGTAAAATGTTTGAGGCGGCTTCGCTTGTAGAAGTGTAACGGAGTGCGAATAACGCCAAGTCTAGCATTTTGCACTCTGCCGAAAAAATGATTAAGTATCATTTTTGAGAGGGGTGACCCCATGCACTTGTTGCCTGTGCCGAACTTGTTAATAAGAATGAACTTGTTTTTTGCACAGGTTCAAGCGGATTTTCGGACGGACGGAGTCCGGATAGCGAAGATATTGAGCCGACTTGTGCAACGCACAGAAGGCGAAACTATCTGAGCGTGGAGAAAATCCAAGACAGTAGTCGGAGTCAGTTGACAATATGAAATATTTACTATATGAAAATTCGGCAAAATAGTTTACTTAAATCTAGATACTACGCTTTCACAACAACTAAATACAACTTGAATCCGATAACTCGGGCTTTTTAAGTTTAATTAATTTCCAAAGCCCTCAGACAAATCGGATTTGTTGTTGTTTTATTAAGTTGTTGTAAAAAGCTACGTATAAGATTTTCATAAACTATTTTACCTTTAAATTTCAATCAAAAAAAATGATTGAGGCGGTTTAACTTGTATTTATAGAGGGGTGACCCCACTGACTTGTTGTCGGTGCTTAGCTTTATAAATTGTCCGAGAAAATTTCGTGATAAGGAGTACTCTGCCGAACAAAAGCTGCCGGTGGCAGGTTTTGAGAGAGGACGACGTGAACGAAATTTTTGAGTGGCTTATTGAAAAGGTGAGCACTTGGACGGCGACGAGAACTCGGCGGCGGTAAAGTGCGACACTAGATTAGTTCAGAATTGGACTTGTACAATGCACCGACTCAATGAGTAGTTGGGGTCAGTTGACTATATGAAAAATAAAAAGAAAGAGGTAGAGATGTTTACAAATTTTGACATTAAAAACACGAAGTATGACACAGATACTATTGAAAGGTTGACGCTTTATGAAGATTATCGCAATCTTTATAACGGTGATTTTGCAAAGGCTTTTAGTTCTACAATTTTAAAAATCAGAAAACGTTATCCTTTGGACAACACTGTTGCTCAATCATTGATTAACGTGAATTTATTTTGGGCGTTAACAGACTTTTTTAAAGGATTTTTAACAAATCAGGGTATAACTGTAAATGTTGATGATGATAAGCAGACAGTTTGGGATGAAATTGCAAAAAATAACAATTTTATTTCTGTTTTAAAAGAAGTTTACATTGACAATTCTCGCTTTGGCAATGGTTTATTCAAGGTTGCACTTGTTGACGGCGAAGTAAAAGTGTTTTCTGTGTGTCCTGATTGTTGGATTCCGGTATTTAATCAGGGGAATTTAAATGACATTGAAGGGCATATTCTTGTTTATCCTTTAGAAATTATCGAAAACGGTGTGAAAAAGGAATACAAAAAAGTTGAAAAGCATCACAGAGGGTATGTTGAAAATGAAATTTGGGAAACCAACAACGGCAGTTTTACAAGGATGTTAACAGAAGAAGAAATGTCGGAATTTAACACTCCTTTGGTTGAGGATTTTTCTGATATTTGGAACGGGTTTCTTGTATTCCCTGCAAAAAATACTACAGAAAGTGATTCTTATTTTGGCGAAAGTGATTACAAACGCTGCAAATCCGTTGTGGAAGAAATAATGCTCACTGTTAGTCAAAATTCTAAGATTATTAACAGGCATGCAAACCCGAAACTCTCCGGCAGTGAACAGAATTTGGAAATGAATCCTGTTACAAATGAGAGAATTTTTCCTGATTCCGATTTTTTAAAAGTCGGTACGGACGGAGTTAAGCCCGAATATATTACTGCAGATTTGCAGGCGGATGCGATTCAAAAACATGTTGATATGTTGATGAAGTTTTTCTATATTCTTACAAAAACTCCTCCTCAAGCTTACGGGTTGGATATTTCGGGTAATATGTCCGGCGAAAGTTTGAGAAAAATATTTATTGCCGCATTATCAAAAGTTGATGATATCAAGCAGGTATCGTTTACATCCGTTATTCAAGAAGTTGTAAATTGCGTTATGGCTATGAATTCTACTCCTGTTGAATCAGTTAATATTGCTTGGGGTGAGCCGATTCCTGCCGATTATTCCGAAATGGTCGATACCGAAAACAGTAGGGTTTCTGCCGGTACGCAAAGCAAGCTGACTACGATTATGACGTTGGATAAGGTTTCCGAAGATGATGCCAGAAAAGAGCTTGAAAGAATTGAAGAAGAAAAGGCGGAAAATCAATCTGTAAAAAAAGAAGGAAGTGATTCTGTTTCAGGTGATAAAACGGTTTTATGAGAAGAAATAAATAATTACATCAAATGAAAGGAGAAAATATGACATTGGAATTGTACAAAAACACATTTGTTACTTTAGATGAGGCAGAGGCTTATTTTGATGAGAGGTTTGATTCGGAGAAATGGTTTGATGAAAACTTAACCGACAAAGCCAAAGAACAGTTGCTGATTACTGCAAGCAAAAAAATCAGCAGTTTTGACTTTGTGGGCTCGGCACTTGAACCGGGGCAGTTGATGGCGTTTCCCAGAGATTATGACATGCCGCAGGATATTAAAGATGCGGTGTGTGAGGAAGCTTATGCGATATTGACTCAAGAGGTTTCCGTACACAAAAAGAATCAAGAGGCTAACATTTCTTCAATTTCTTTAGGGGTAGGGTCTGTTTCTTACAACAGTGCTGCTACGGTTGGAGAAGATTCTGTTTTGGATTCCAAAGCAGCGTTAAACCTTGTTAAAAAATGGGTGAAGAAGGGCTTTTTCTACGGAAATGTTTGAAGTGATTTTATTAGGCAATCGTCATTATTCATACAATCTAAAGGAACTCTTTTACCGGAGTTTGTTTTTGGATTAATTAATGCCATAAAAGGGAAACCTCGTACATTCCATTTTTGGCAAAGTTGTGGCATTATGCCGTTACGGTATTCGGCTCTGACAAAGTTATATTTGTATGAATATTTTTGAGAAAGTCTTTCAAATACAGGGTCAAACATTCTGCAATACGGACAGCCGTTCATATAAATGTATAAAGCAAATGGTTTTGTTGATTTCATGGCTGTTTCGTAGGCTATTATGGTTGCATTGCTTTTGGGCGATAAAAAAACAAGTAGTGAAACAATAATTAGTAAGTGTTTTATAAAATTTTTCGTAAAATTTTTCATTTTTAAATTTTATTGGTTTTTGAAAAATTTTAAATCGGTTAGATGTCTGAATTTTGTCATTCAACAACGACAAAATTCATTTTGTATATTATGAAAGGAGGTTGCGTGTGGGGTATTATACAAATCTTTTATCGGATACGGCTGTATTGAAAACAGTGGACGGAAAAGATTCTAATGACAGACCTAATATTATTGCATTGGAAGAAATTGATTGCAAGATTGAGTTTAAAAACTCGCTTACGGTTGGTGCGCAAGGACAAGAGCTTGTTTCTGCAGGGCGTTTGTTTACGGAATCTGTTGTCAAAGTTGATGACATTTTGGAAATTAAAGACAAAGAATTTAAAGTTTTAAAAGTTTGTCCTTATTATCCGATTGCGGGTTCAATGCTTGTGATTAACGAAGTTTATTTTGGGTAGAAATGAGGAGGAACATGATTTTAGATGATTTCAGGAATTTTATTACTCAAAATGCCATAGTTGATGAAAATGTAATCAAATATGATTACGATTCATCAAAGGGAGAGGATGTTTGCGTTTTAATGCTTTATGACAGTATCCCCTGTGATTTGGCAATGAGGTCGGGTATTAGGATTTCTATAAAATTTAACGATTTAACGGTTTCAAGAGGCAAATGTTTTGATTTATACAATCTGTTATTTCCAAAAGACAACTTTCAAAAAGCCGTTGTTATAAACAACAAAACTATGCACTTGAAGTTAAACAAAGGCCCGTATTATACGGGCAAAGACCAATCAAAAAGACACTGTTATGTGTTGGATATTACAGTTACTTACAACAGATAGGAGGAAAAATGGCACTGAAAACTGTAACAAAACTTTTTGGCGTTGATGACGCAAAATTGTTTCCGATTATTGAGGATTCGGAAACAAAATTTACCTGTGCGGGCGGTATTGACCTTCCCGGTGTCAGACAGATTTCTTTAACTTATGAAATTGAAGAAAAATCGCTTACGGGTGATGAAAAGGTGTTGGAAATTTCTAACAAAATTAAGTCCGTAACTTTTAACATTGAGTATGCAAAATTGAGTTTGGAGGTTCTTGCACAGCTCACAGGCGGTACTTTTGCCAAAACAGGTCAAGACGAGAATGAAGAATGTACTTTTACTTTTGGCGGAGGGGATTTGCCAAACTATTTTCAATTGAAGGCGCAAATTTTGGACACAAGCAATGATGGCGGTGACGTGCATTTTTGTGTTTACAAAGCAAAAGCTACGGCAATTCCTTTAAACGGTGTTCAAGATGATTTTGCCACTTTGACTTTTGATGGCAGAGGTGTTTTTACTGAACACGAATTTGGTATTGAAGGCTCTAAGCAAACCAAGCTGATTGATATTGAAATTCATTCAAAAGCTAAAGACCTTACTGCCACGGTTGATGAGTCCGCTGCGTAAGGTAAAATTGCGTTCGAACATTTAAGGCGGTTTTGTTTTATATAATCGATAGTGATCTTCAAGCACTTATTGTCTGTGTCGAATTTATTGTATGTACGGATTCAACAAGTGCTTTGAGTCAGTTGAGAATATAAAAAATTAACAGTTGCTTTTACGCACCCCGATACAGTTCAAACAGGCAGTTTTTCTGCCTTTTGAACACAGGGGCAGACCAGAAGGTATGTGAAATTTTAGTAAAGGAAAATACGATAAGTTTTTAAAAAATAGTATTGGTAAAATAAGATTATGAAGAAGATAATTTTATTGATGATATTAATATTAATGACCTCAGGTTGTGCAAAGTCATCTAAACAATCGGTTAATGATATATCACAACAATGTGCTTATAGAGAAGAGCAGGATTGTCAAATGTTATGCGAACAAAAAGTTCGAGATGCACTTGAGAAAGAGAAAGCAAAAGCAGCAGAAGAAGAACCTCCGGAACACATTATTGATTTAAATGAAAGTAAATGTTTGAAATCTGCAGTGACAAATGTCGATATGATGAGGTGCGGTTACAAAGCGGTGGATGAGTGGCTGGCAGAAATTGATAGGAATATGGCTGAATTAAAAAGGATTTTGCCGCCTGAGAAATATTCATTAATATTAGAATCGCAAGAAAAATGGAAGAAATATTATAATTCGGAAACAAAGTCTATATACAAATTGATTTTCAATAAAGGTGGAACATTCTACTTTACAGTTGCTATTGCAGAAGATATCGCTCTTGTGAGAGATAGGTCTATGTTATTAAAACATTACATCAATTTGTACGGCAAAAAGTACGTTCAAAAAGGCAAAAGGTGATTTTTATAAAATGTTGGATCTTAGGTACAATGCCCACAATAAAGAGCTAAAAGATAATCCTAAACAAGTTGAATTTCAAAAAGGTTGGTTAAACAGAGTTGAACGTATAACTCAAGGGCGGTATGGTTTTTGTAAACGGTTACACACGTTCGGACGGAACGAAGGTTAAGAGTTATTATCGTAGCAGGTAAAAAGCTTGTCTTTGCGAGGCAAAAAACATTGCAAGACTCAAGTATTGAATTCAAGAAGCAATATTTGGAAGAATAGGCAAGTCAATGTGGTGCAAAGAATTGCACCCTTGCTTAGGTCGCTGTTGGGGTAGAAACCCCAACCTACTTTTTGTCTGTCGGCTTGGTAAAGCCGACTTGCTATATGAAAATTTACTGACTTATATATTACTAATCGGACAGGTAAGCGGGCTTTTATAGATTTATAAAAGCTCGTTTTGATTTGTCCACAATTACAGAAAGGAGTTCCTATGTCAGGTACACAGGACTTAAATTTTGCTGCGCAAACATCAGATGATGACGTGTTGCAAGGTCAATCAGGAATTGACCAAACTTTATCGGATTCGGCTCAGGTGGTCGAAAATCTTGGAGCGGAAGAAAAATCAGAGGAAAAAGAAGAAGAAAATTCTAAAAAAACTCTTACTCCGTCACAAAAAATGGACGAGCTTATTCGCGGGACTTCGGCTGCGAATATGAAAAAAGAGATAGAAAAACTTCGCAAAGAAGCGGCAAAATACCGTAATTCTTCTAAATCCGAAACTGAACAAAAACTTTTGCTTCAAGCAAAGGCACAGGAAATTCAGCGAGAGTTAGACGCATTGAGAAAAGAAAACAGAACTCTCTGTGTTATTCAAAAGTTGGACAAGGCAGGTTGTATTAAAAGCGAGCTTGTTGCCAAAGATATTCCCGACAATTTGAATACCGCAGAAGATTTGGACAATTTTATCAAGGCGTACAAAGAAAAGAACAAGTTTCTTTTTAACGCTCCAAAACAAAATGTCGGAAGCTCGTTTAAAACCTCCGGTGTAAAAAATCTTACTCCTGCGCAACGTATGGATGCTTACATTCGTGCGGCGCTCGGGCGTTAGGTTGTGCCGTTTTAGGCAAAATTAGCACAGTTAAATAACAGAAAGGAAAAATCAAAATGACAACAGATGCTAAAATTATTACTCGTACAAATGCGGAAGCTTTGATTCCTATTGAAACTTCCTCAGAAATTATCAAAGAAGTGCCAAAGGCTTCGGCTGCACTTCAATTATTCAAGCAGTTACCAAACATGAGTGCAAAACAAAAAACTTTGCCGATTGCTTCAACTTTACCTACCGCTTACTTTTTAAATGGTGACACAGACCTTAAAAAAACAACTAACGCAGAATGGGACAAATTGACTCTTACGGCGGAAGAAATTGCCGTAATTGTTCCTATTCCGGAAGCTGTTTTTAATGATTCTCAGTATTCTATGTGGGAAGAAATTAAACCCCAAATTGTTGAGGCTTTTGGTGTAGCGATTGATGAGGCAGTATTCTTTGGTGTTAACAAGCCTGCATCTTATCCGGAGGCAATTGTTACTGCTGCTTTGGCTAAGAATAACAAGGTTGCGCTCGGTACCAACGAAGACATTGCAGGCGATATCATCGGTGAAGGCGGTGTTATGTCTAAAGTTGAAGAACAAGGCTACAAAGTTACAGGTTTTTATGCCGACAGCAAGTTGGAAGCAAAATTCAGAAACTTGCGTGACAAAAATAACCAACTTTTGTACACTCCGGGTTTAACTTCCGAAATGCCTGTAAGTCTTGTAGGTCGCCCTATGATGTATGACGAAACAGGTATTTTTGATTCTTCAAAAGCTTTATTGATTGCGGGTGATTTTACTAAAGCTGTTTATTCTATCAGACAGGATATTACTTACAAAGTGCTTGATCAGGCTATTATCCAAAATACTGACGGTACTATTGCATACAACCTTGCTCAACAAGACATGGTTGCTTTGCGTTGCGTAATGCGTCTTGGTGTACAAGTGGCTACTCCCGCAAGCAGAAGGGGAACGGCTTCCCGTTATCCGTTTGCGGTATTGACACCTGCGACATAATAAAATAAGGGTATTGATTTAATCATATAAACACTCCTTATAGAGCGGCGGTGCAGTTTTTGTGCCGCTTGCTCTTTTTTTTATGGGAGGAGCCGAATAAAATTAAGAAGGCGTATGGAAATTTCGTCAATAATTGCTGACAAAATAAATAAGATTAAAAGTAATATAGGAATTAAAGCAAATATCATTCCTATGTAAAACATTATAGTATGTAGTTTTTTAATTTTATCAGGTATTTTGGCAAAAAATTTTTCATATAAATTCTGTTTAATTTTATAAATATGTGATTCGATAAAACAGAAGAAAAGAAGTATAGTTTCGATTGCTAAAAAACATCCAATGATAACAAATACCCAAATAAAAATTCCCACCGTGACTTCAAAATTATCAGTGGGACCATTTTTTAGGCTTTCTTTTATAGCTTCGGGATAAATATAGAAAATAATGTAGGATACAAATATTGCAAAAATATAACTTAGGATTGATAACAGATTTAGTGAAATAAAGTGTTTAAATTTTTTCATAGAAAAAATTTTAACATAGGAAAGGGAAAAATGTAAATGACAAATATGGAAAAATTTTTTAAAGGATATAATAATGAAATTTATGCAAAAACTAAAAAATATCAAAAAATATATGGTTTTGGATTAAAGGATTGTAAATATGATAGTGTAAGCTCTTTTGAGGATGTTTAATACACCAATAGCCACCACATAAATAAATAAACCAAAACAGCAATTATAGCAATGATTAATCCTGATACAAAAAACAAATTAGGAACAAATGATAAATATTTAACGTAAATATTTCTTTTGATTTGTGATTTTTTTAATCCAAATGCAAAAAACTCAATAATGCTTAAAGGTAGCAGTATGAAAAATATATAGACAGAAATTGTGAGATAGTTACAAGCTGTTTCTATTGATATAAACGGAATTTTTTTGAAAAGAGTTCCCATAAGCGGATTGAAAAAAATAAAATAAAACAAAAAAAGAACACCAACATATCCCATCAAGGCAATAAAATTTAAAGAAATATTTGATTTTATATTATCTATTTTCATAAGGTTATTTTACTAAATTATAGAAAGGAATACAAATGAGTAAAAATAACATATTAAAAGCATATAATGATGAAATTTATGCAAAAACTAAAAAATATCAAAAAATATGTGTTTTTGGATTAAAGGATTGTAAATATGATAGTGTAAGTTCTTTTGAGGATGTTTAATACACCAATAGCCACCACATAAAAAAATAAACCAAAACAGCCGGTATAGTAATGATTAAGCCTGATATAAAAAGCCAATTAGGAACAAATGATAAATATTTAACGTAAATATTTTTTTTGTTTTTAAATTCAAGAAATCTGTTTATAAAACATTCTAACGGAAGTAATGCAAAGAAAATAAAAAATAGAAAAACAGAGAATGTTAAATAAGCTTTAGCTGTGTGGAATGAAATATAAGGTAATTGGGCAAAATAGCCGTGACAAAATGAGCTAAAAAACAAAGAATATATAAATACAATAAATCCTAAGTTGCCTAAAAATGATATTAGGTTTAATAAAATGGAATTTTTTAATTTTAACAATAATTTCATACTAGTATTTTACTATAAAAGAAAGGAAGAATAATCTGTCGGATAGCTTGCACTGTGTAGTCGAATAAGGTATCATTTTTGTATGAAAAAATTTGCTACATTAATTTTAGTTTTAGTATTTTTGTGTTGTGCAAAGGTTGTGTTTGCAGAAGAATCAATGCACCCTATCGATACGCAGGAGGCTTCTTGCAGGGCTGCCGCTCAAACTACGGAACAAACGGTTATTTGTATTTTAAGAGCGGCAAACTATTGGTCTTATGAAGCTAACAAGTATTATTCCCTGTTACACAAAAAATTCCATGATGAAGAAAAAACTGCGGTTTTCGAATCTCAAAAATATTGGAATATGTACAAAAATAACGATTTTAAGATAATTGATTCCTTGTATGCAAAAGATTATGAAACTCCCGAAAGGTTGATATTATTGGCAGAGCAAAAAAGAAATCTTTTGAAAAATCGTGCGCAAACTTTACTTTCTTATTACGTACAAACCTTCCCCGAGAATGAAAATGAAGATAACAAAATCCCCGTTAATACTGTGTATAAACCTGATAATTTTATTATTCGTGCTTTGCGTTACATCGGGTTTTAGTTTTAATCGAACATGTATAAATTTTCAAAACATTGACAGCGAAAGTGAGGCATCGCAAGTCTATTGGGATTGGCTTTTGCGTTATGTGAAGTTGAGCAGAGCCAATGCTGCATTGCACAATGTTTATCAAAAAGATGCAAAAGCGGTGTTTTTTGATTTAAACGATGACGGAATTGACGAAATACTCGGTACTCATTTTTCTTCCGCCAAAAACACCAATGGTGAATGGCTTTTGTATGTTTTACAAAAAGATAAAAACGGGAAGTATAAAGAAATTACGGGCGAGCCGGTGTATTTTGATGCCATACATCCTGTTTGTATTATGGCTAAAAAAACGGGTGAATACCATAATATACAGGTGTTTAACGAATTATCCGACAAAAGTATTATTTTTGTTTTTCATCCTGAAAAAGGTTTGTATTTTAAGAAGTAAGAGCTTTTAATTTTAGAAAATATAGATAGATTAAGAAAATCAAAGGGGGAGCAATGAAAAAAATATCAAAAGCCTCGTACAAGAGGCTGGAAAAGCATTGTCTTGAGATAGTTATAAGACAAAATATAGTTTTTTTAGACGAAATTTTTATTTATGCAGAGGTGTTACCCTCTGTTTTTTTTGAAATGAAGTTGGATGAATCCGTCCAAATTAAAGATGCGATAGATATTAACCGTGCAAAGCTTAAACGGGATTTGCGCATAAAGTGGTTTGATTCTACAAATGCCACGCTCAACGCGGCTTTATACAAGCTTGTTTGTACGGAAGAAGAAAAACGTGCGCTTTCATCGTCTGCTGCTTCCAAAAATCAGCAAAATAATGATGTTTGCACGCAGGAAGAGTATTTGAAAAGTTTAAAGGAAATGGGTGAAATAATAGCTAATGCCGATTGATTGGACAAAATCTAAATATAGCAAAAAACACAGATTGTTTTTGAGCAAAAAGCCTGAGAATATGGCATTTTTTACACTTTGTGACGGAGCGGTACGTTCTGCAAAAACTTTGTCTATAATTTATAAAATCCCTCAATTGTTTGATTTTGTTGGGAATGAATATTTAAAAGTGTTTTCGGGTTATTCCAAGAATACCGTGCGTAACAATGTGCTTGTGGAACTTTTGCCGTATCTTAAAAATTATCACGGTGCGCAAGTAAAATTTAATTCCGCAAGCGGTGAATTGGATATTAAACTTTGGGGAAAACTATACAACTGTCTGGTTGTGGGCGGCGGAAAGTCTGACAGCGATTCAAACATTCAAGGTGCAACATGGGACTTTTGGTATGCAAACGAGCTGCCAAAGCATCATTACGGGTTTTACAACATGGCCTTGTCCCGTCTTACGCCTGAAAATGCACGTGCTATTGCAGACAGCAATCCAGAAAGCGCAAATCATTGGTTATACAGAGAACGTATAAAGCCGTTTTTGGAGGGGGATGAGAATATTCGCAGTATTTTTGATTATTGGCATTTTACTATGGAGGACAATGCAAATCTTTCAAAGTCGTTTATTCAAAATCAAAAAAAGTTGTATCAAGGTGTTTTTGAGGCACGTAAAATAAAAGGGCTTTGGGTAATTGCGCAAGGGCTTGTGTACGACACATTTAACCCCGATAAGCACACTTGTACTCATAAAGAAATTTTGGAAAAAATTGCAAAAAATGAGTTTTTTGAATATTTTCTCGGGCTTGATTGGGGCTGGGTGCATCCGCTTTCTTGCGGTTTGTACGGTGTTACCCGTGACAGGAAATATTACAAGATAGATGAACTTTACGGTTCAAAAATAAGTGATGACAAAGTCATTGAGTGGGTTTTATCAAAGCAAAAAGAGTACGAAAGGTATTTTAGGTTTATCAACTGTGATAACGCCAGACCGGAGCAAAATCACAAACTGCGTCAGGCTTTGGGCGGGATTATTGTTTACGAAAAGAAACCCAAAATTGTGGACAGTATTGCGATGATACGTTCAATTATTAATTACGACAGGCTTATAGTGAACAAAGACAGGTGTAAGAATACTATTCGGGAATTCGGGTTGTATCGTTATCCTAATGAAAATGAGCGTGAGGCACGGTTTTCTGATTTGGATACTCCGCTTAAGGAAAACGATGACACAATGGATGAAACAAGATATGCCCTTAATTTTTATGAAACTACGTATGGGGGATATTGACATCCTTGCCAATAATTCGAAACGCTTCCAAAAAGTTTATCCACAAGTCGGATTTCCGTACGGGTGCCGAGTCACGAAGTGACCCAACCCGGTTAGCGAGAATAAAGAGCCGACTGTGCAACGCACAAAAGGCTCGACTATTCGAGCGTGAAGGAAATTCGAAACGCTTCCAAAAAGTTTATCCACAAGGATAAAACATTTGTGCTACAAGTAATAAAAGTAAAACAAAATGCGAACTGTTTGCAAAAAGTTGTAAGCACAATTTGCGTTAAATCGGCACAATTATGTCTAGTTTTAGCTCTTTTAGAGGGTTTTTAGTGCTGTTTTAGCAAAAATGACCTTATGTATTATTTGAACAGAATTTTAGTTGTACGGTTCATTGATATGGCAAGGTCGGTAGATTGT
>CAMEWS010000033.1 GCA_945946765.1 uncultured Clostridia bacterium | reverse complement strand
TCGTCCGCAAATCCGCTCTTGGATTATTGGCGTTCACAAGGTTTAGTATTTCGTTGCAAATTTTTAGAATAAAAATTTGCCACTCCATTAACCTTGTTCACATGGGCAGCTACGTGCCCGCACTAGTCACTATTTGTTAATCATAATAACTATATTCGTTTTACGCTTATCCGTGACGCCATTTTTCAGGCTTCGCCACAACTCAGCCGAAAAAGAAGGCAAATCCGCAAAAAAAAGGGAGTTTTTTTCAAACCTCCCGTATTTCCCCATTTCTCCGTATATTTACGTCTATTTTGGATTTTAATACCGAACTGAGTTCGTTTTAAATCCTTTAATTAGTACGTTAATATTCGATACCTTGTCTTGCCATAACACCCATATCAAAGTAGTGTTTAATAGGCTTCATTTCCGTAACCAGATGTGCAAGTGCTACTAATTCAGGATGCGCATATCTTCCTGTTAACACAATTTCTAAGCTTTCCGGTTTGTTTAACAAAACTTCTTTTACTTCTGAAACTTTAATCATATTCATTGCTACGCAAATGTTTAATTCGTCCAGTATTACAAGTTGGTATTCACCGCTTTGAATAGCTTGTTTTGCAAGTTCCCAACCTTTTTTTGCTTCTTTGTAATCTTCTATACAAACGTTGTGTTTATATACAACTCTATCCATACCAAATTGGTGAACTTCAAGATTTTCTAAAAATTTTCCTGCTGAAGCAATTTCACCGTAAGTAGTACCGGAGTCACCTTTTGTAAACTGGATAATCATAACTTTCCATCCGTGACCGAGTGCACGCAATGCCAACCCCAATGAAGCAGTTGTTTTACCTTTTCCGTCACCTGTATAAATTTGAATATATCCGTGTTCTAACAAGATGTCCCTCCGAATGATATATTGATGTTTTCAATTATCATTATAAATTCTAACTGACTGTTTTTCTTCGATTAAATGGAGTAAAATACTCCGCTATTTTTGCCGAAAGAGTACACAAAATATCGACTAAAATAATGTCAAAAAGAACTTGGCATTATTTCGGCTTACCCCTAATTTTTAATTTAAATCTTGATTTTATTAATATAAAATTTTTGATTAATTTTCCGAATTTGTATGTTATTTATATTAAAACAAATTTGGCATGATTGGGCAATTTTTATTTTATCCATGCTTTTAAATTTACAATTTTACTCTTGTAATAGTGGTTGTATTACAGGAGTGGCACGCATTTTAGACGTAATACAAAAACTTTTACAATTATTTTTTTTATAAATCTTAAAAAATACTTGAAATCATGAAAAATAGTTAATTTCATCTTTTTTTATAAAAAAAATTTTAATTAAAATAATTTAACACACGAAAAAAGAATTAAGTAAAACTTTGAAAATTTATACTTATTTCAACGACATTCCAATGCCTTCCATGATATTTACATAATCACTTTCAGGCAGTGTTGAAATTGTCTTTATTGCATCGGAAAGGTCGGGTTGTTTGTCATACCAGCGGCGTGCTTTGTTTGTTTGATACAAGCCCAGTACTCTTTCCAAGCCGATACTTAACGGTGCGGTGTCGTTTTCTCTGTGAACAGTTTTTATTGCACTTGCAACTTTAATAATATCTTTTGAAAGCTTTGTTCTGATTGTTGAATGTAAATCTTTCAACAAATTCATAGCTATTTCTGTTTCTTTATATTTATCGTACCAGCGTCTGTTATACATAATGTTTCCTTTGTCCCCAAGATTGACTTATAGAGTCGTAAACAACATTATATTGTATTTTTTATAAAATACAAATATGTTACATTGTTTGGTTGATTATTTTTTTTGTATAAAAAATTGCAATTATTGTCTGCATGCATTAGCGATAAAGCTTTTTGTTTTTTAAATTTTTAGAATTCATTACACAAAAGCATTATATTTTCAGGTTTAAATTTTGCGGATTATTTGTGTTTTTTGGGGAATTGAGAGAGTTTATAAACCATTTTATTTTTAAGTTGAATAGGAATGTTAATAAATTTTGTTGCTATGAGTTATCAAAAAAAATTAATAAAATATTTTTTAAGTTTAGTTTTTTTCTCAATGCTTTTTACAGCTGTGTATGCTAACGAAAGTGCGGATTTTTCCGCATTAGATATAGGGCCTGCGGCAGAGGCGGGAATAAAATATCCTGTTGTTGACAAATTGGAACAAAAAGTTTTTAACAAAACTTTTGAAAATGAAGACATTTATGCAAGGCTTTCACGCTTGGAAAAGCATACGTTTCAAAAAGAAAGCACCCTGTCTTTGAGTGAAAGAACGGATGCTTTGCGTAACAAAATTTTGGGAGGGTCAAAACTTGTTGCAACTGATATAAATCCTGTCACGGAGGAAATTCTTTTGGAGGATGGAAGCAAGTATTACGGTGATTCGGATAGTGACAAAGATTCTCGCTACAACTATTACAGTTATGAAAATTCCAAAAATCGTATACCTGAAATTGAATCTCAATTTGAAGATGAAGATGTGTCAGGGGATACGGTTTACGCTCAAAACTACGATTTGGACGTCTTAGAAAAGCAGCTTTTTGGCAAAAGATTTGCACAAGAGCCACCTTCTAAGCGTCTTACCCGTTTGGAGAACAAAGTGTTCCAACGTACCTTTAACGATGATAATAATTCACGAACCCAAAGGCTTTTGGCGGTTACGACCGCACAAAAGACTTCAAAGGCGTATGACTCTAACAAGTGGGCACAACGTATAAATACGGGTATTCAAATCGGCAGTATACTGCTTATGGTTTTAGCGATGATATTATGATTTTATCCGCCCGCAAATCCGCTGTCTTGGATTTGCTTTGCGCTCGTTGCTGTCGTTGACTTCACTTCGTTGTCGTCAACTTCGCACTCGCTTATCGGACTCGTTTCACTCCGTCCGCCCGCAAATCCGCTAGTTGTAAAGTCCGGTAAAGATAGGGTTTAATGTAGCATCATAAATGTTGCGGACAGGGGTAAATACTTTGCTAAAAAATCCTTTCTTTTGGGTTTTTCCGTCACAGGTATTACAGGCAGGCAAGTAAGTTCTCTGCTGTACGGGAGCTACAATGTAAGATATCGGAGCTGCCGCACCCGTAGGATTACCTGCTGAACAAGAATTTTGCATTGGTGTTGCTTTAATAGGGCAAGACGCAAATGCAGAACCTGCTGCCAACATTAATGACACTGCCGTTAACGCAAATATTTTTTTCATACTTAATTTCTCCTTAGTTTCTGTTTTTCAATTAAAAGGGTGTTAATTTTTTATATTTCCATTGTTACATTTTTCCTAAAATTTTCATTAGACTAAACGGCTACTTCAATTTATAGCCGATGTGAATTATAAAATAATATGTGGTATAATCAACCTTATAGTATTTTATGGCTTGGAGCACCTATGACAAAAAAGAAAAATCTAATTTATTTTGTAGATGTAACTAACAGAGATGGCGTACAAACATCACGTTTGGGGTTGGCTAAACTACAAAAAACCATTATAAACATCATGCTTGATGATATGGGAATTACTCAGTCAGAGTTTGGATTTCCTACAACAAAGCATGAACTTAATTATCTCAACGGAAACCTTGAGTTGGTCGACAGAGGGGTTATTACAAAAACAAAGTTGTCAGGATGGATGAGGGCGGTAGCAAAAGATGTTGTAGAATCTTTTCAAAATGTTCCTCGTTTAAAATATGTTAATTTGTCACAATCGACCTCCGAACAGATGATTAACGGCAAGTATGGTGGAAAGATGTCTAAGCAAGATATTTTAAAACAAACTTGCGAAGCTGTTGATGCGGCTGTTACCTGTGGTGCTCAAATTATTGGAGTGAACGCAGAGGATGCCTCAAGAAGCTCTCTTGAATATTTGATAGAATATGCAAAAGAATGTAAAAAACACGGTGCAAGCCGTTTCAGATATTGTGATACGTTGGGTTATGATGACCCTCATACAGCTTATGAAAGAATTTATACAATTGCCAAAGAAGCGCAAATTGATATGGAAATGCACTTTCATAATGATCTTGGTATGGCTACGGGTTGTTCCGTTTTGGGGGCAAAAGCAGCAATTGATGCAGGTGTGGATGCTTATATAAACACAGCTATTAACGGTATGGGCGAGCGTGCCGGCAATGCGGATTTGATTTCTTGCCTGCTTGCTGTCATGAAAAGTAGCGGATTTGCGGGCGGACGGAGTGAAACGAGTCCGATAAGCGAGTGCGCAGTTGACGACAACGAAGTGAAGTCAACGACAGCAACGAGCGCAAAGCAAATCCAAGACAGCGGATTTGCGGGCAAATATCAAATTGACCCGCAGATTGACTTGTCCAAAGCTTGGAAACTTGCAAAATATACTTCTCACGCATTTGGTGTGCCTATTCCTGCAAATCAACCTGCAATGGGTAGTAACGCTTTTGCGCATGAGTCAGGTATTCACGCTGACGGTGCTTTAAAAGACCGCAGAAATTATGAATTGTACGATTTTGAAGAACTCGGCAGAGGTGAGCCTGAAATTGTTGAAACGGGAAGAATGATTACCGTAGGTGAATATGGTGGCATTAAAGGGTTCAGAAATGTATACAAAAACCTTGAACTTCAATTCCATGATGAAGATGAAGCCCGAAATATTCTTGAGCTTGCCCGTTATGCAAATGTGCATACCCAGTTGCCTTTAACAGACAGTGAGTTACGCTTTATCTACTATTATCCTGATATTGCGGCTAAAGTTATGACCGTTACTCCTTATTATGTTCCGACAGGTGAATTGAAAAAACGTATTGAAGCAAATGCAGGTATAAATAATGGGGGCATAATTTCGTCTTCTATAGTATAATAATGTTTGGCGAAGGAAGAATAAATGTCATTAAAAGCAAGAATCGAAGCAGTTTTATTTATCACGGCGCAGGCACTTGAGGTTCAAGATATTGCAGAAATATTAAAAGAAGAACCCGAAGTGGTGGAAGAAGCGCTTTTGGATTTGATTATGGATTATTCCGCACGTGAAGGTGCGTTGGAAATTGATGACGAAAACGGTTATATTTTGCAGGTAAAACAAGATTATATGGATATTGTTGAGCAGTTGTGTCCCGTAGAGCTTAAACCTTCCGTATTAAAGACTTTGACAATTATTGCCCTAAAAGAGCCAATCAGACAGTCATATTTAAAAGAATTGCGTTCAAATGCTTATGAACATGTCGCAGAACTCTTGAAAATGGGATTAATTTCACGTCACAAAGACAAAAACGGACGCTCGTTCAACCTTAGAACCACACCGAAATTTAAAGAATATTTTAAACTTAAAGGTGATGCCAAAACCCTTGCAAAAATTATAGATATTGAAAAGCAAGCTCGTGAAAATGGCGAAGACATTGAGGATAGCCTCGATTTATCCGAGTTTGTTGAAGAAAATTAAAGGGTAAACATTCAAGTGTACGTTAGATTACTCTGTTGTCCGATAAAAAATATCTCGGTTTGATTAATTATGGTTGCGTAAATATTATGGGAGGGAATTTATGCATCACATTACCGAAGATATTGTTTCAATGGTTAATTATGACGACAAAAACGTACAGTCAAGAATACTGGCAAAAAACGACAACAATCTTGCAATTCTTATTGCAATTAAAAAAAATCAAATGATGGCGGAGCATACTTCACCTGTTGATGCTTTTCTTTATGTAATTGAAGGGGAAGTTGAGTTTAAGGTATACAATGAAAAAACGGAAACTTTTGAGATAAAAAAAGGCGAAATATTCTATTTTGAAAAAGAAGAAAAGCACACAGTGTTTGGTAAAAAGGATTCAAAAATTCTTGTTGTGAGGATGTGAAAAACGCCTCACTATGAGGCGTTTTATTTATCTTAAAAACTTTTGCATTTTTGCTGTTTTCAATCTGTCTTCTACATCCATTTCTTGTTTTGAGAGCAATTCTCTGGCAATATAGGCTTTGTATTCCTCTGCTGTAACTGGGATTGTTGGCATGATTTTAATTTTTAAACCCGAAATGTATTCTACAGGGTCCATGTCGGTTGGAGGGGATGACTCTTCAAATTCTTGTGCTTTTATTGCTTTTATGTCATCTTCTGTTTCATCCATAAAAGGATAATATTCTTTAACTGTTATTTGTTTAAATTCTCCAAAATCACACTCAAAAGCACTAGACCATCTTCTATCATCTTCTGTCACAATATTATCTTTGCCCCACAAACCTCTAAAGTTTTGTGATGAAGGTGATTTTATGCCACGAGGGGTACAACAATTAATACTACCTATTTTCATGATGACCTCCAAATTATAGTTTGAATGAATGCATAATAATGTTTATTGTATGACGTTTAGAAATATGTAACAATAAATTAGTTTATCATGCTTAATGAAAATTAATAATTAACTTGAAACAATTCTTACGTTTTGTATGTTTTACAAACTATGTTCGTTCAAAATGTTTTTAAATGCCGGTTTTCTTGAAATATCCGAAAAAGCCATTGCCGGTTTTGAGTAGCGTTCATTTTCCTGTATGCGTTTATAATAATCTTTTACAAGCACTATTCTGGTTTTTACGTTTTTAAAACCATTATCGTTTAAGTATTTTTCGATTTTTGCACCGTTAGTTTGATATTTTTTGTTTCTGAAATAAAGGTTAAAAACTTTTTTTCGCATCATAATTCTATTGATTGCAAAATTTATTACGTCATTTATGTAATCATCAAACGCACTTACCAAATCCACACTTAGTATAAAATTTTCATTATCATTTGTCTGTATGGAAAAATAGCCTTTAACGGAATGTTTTGAACGGTCTTCAATTACATATTTAAAAAACGAGGTTTTGTATAATCCGTTAAATATTACATTTTCAAACTCAGCAGGAGTTTTTGCCAGTGAGTAACGAAAATGCGGATAAATCAGTTCGTTATGAATACCTGCTGCCGTAGATGCATCGGAGTTTTTAAACGGACGGAAAAAACCTTTGTCCAAAGAAGGCGCAGAAAGTTTAATATCCTCCATTTTCCAAAGTTGCTCAGTAGAGCAGGCTCTAAAACCGCATCCTTTTGAAAAAAGTTCAAGAAGTTCTTCATGGTTTTCATCAACTTTTACGCTGAATGTGTTTGCTCCCATAGCACCGTATTTTGCAATAATATAGCTGATAAGTTGTCTGCCTGTGTCGTATCCGTTTTCGTCAAGAAAAAGCTTTGAGACACGCCAGCTTTGAGGGTTTTTGTCCTGTGGTTTTATTGTTACAAATCCACAAATTTTTCCGTCTTCTATTGCTACGTAAGAATCGTGAGCAAACTTGAGGCTGAGAGGAAGAATCCTGTTTATGAAATTTAGCGGAAACGGAACATAGGTTCTGTAACCAAAGGGCATGTCCGCACTGCTTAAATTTGATATCCTTGATATCATTTTTTTGAGTTTTGAAATATCTTTGAATGCTAAATTTCTTATTTTTGCCATAATACTAATTCTATATTTTTATATAATGTTTATTTTTTTGTTATTCCGGAATTTATTCAGAATCGCAAAAACATGGCGATGCTGAAACAAGTTCAGCATGACGACAAAAAATAAACTATTCTTTTTATATCTTATCATTTTTTATCAAAGTTACAAAATACATGCTACAATAAATTTTGAAATTAATCAGAGGAGAAATTATCATGGCACAAGAACCAAAATTAATCGCTACAGTACCGAGAAGTGCGACAGAGCAGCTTCAAATTTCAATTAATGAATACAAAGGTAAAAGCTATTTGGATTTGAGAATTTTTTATACTACGGATGACGGTATTAATTGGCTTCCGACAAAAAAAGGCGTTACTGTTTCACCGGAAAATCTTGAACTTTTAAAAGATGCTATTGATGAAGCAATGAAAGAGTTTATGAGCGTAGAAGAAGCGTAAGCCGATGTAAGGTGTGACTTAGGTCACGCATGTGACCGACAGAACACCGAAACATAATAAGAGCGAGGAGCAAAGAAGCGTAAAGTTATTTATGCAAAACAATCAAACAAAAATCGAAGAACAACAAGAGGGCATGTTAAACAAATATGCCCTTGTTCTTACGTCCATAAAAGGTATTGGCGTTAAAACTTTCAGCTATATTATTCCTGATGAGATGAAACCCGTTATAAAAATCGGTCAACCCGTACTTGTACCTTTTGGCAGAATGGGGCTTATTAACGCATTTGTGGTGGGTTTTGGCAATTATTTGCCCGAAGATATAAAAGCAAAAAAAATTTCACAAATCCTTGATTACACACCAATTTTTGATGTTGATTATTTAAAATTTTTGGAATGGACAGCGGATTATTATTTTTGTTCTATACAAAATGTTATTGAATGTGCCGTGCCCATAAAATTTCTTAACGGTGCGCAAAAAGAACAATCGGAAAAACTTATTGAATTTAAATCATTTGAAAATGCGACAAAAAGGCAGACGGAGATTCTTGCAAAACTAAAAGAAACAGGAAAAACAAAGTTAATTGAATTTGAAAAACAGGCAAAGACCACCCGAGCAACCGTTAATAAGCTTGCGGCTATGGGGTGTATTGAAATTACGGAAGAACAAATTTTCAGAAACCCTTTGGAAATATTTAAACAGGAAAATTTAGAAGATTTTCCACCGCTTACCGAAGAACAAAAAGATGTTTATTCACAAATTGAAAAGCGTTTGGGTTCTCACAGTTCGGTTTTATTACACGGGGTTACGTCCTCCGGCAAGACAGAAGTGTACTTTAGAGCGATAAAAAGAACTTTGGAGCAAGGCAAAAACGTTTTATTCCTCGCTCCTGAAATTGCTCTTGCTTCGGTTTTAACACAGCGTTTGGCAAAAAGGTTTGGTACGGACAAGACTGCTATATGGCATTCAAGTATTTCTGACGGCGAAAAGTTTGATGTTTGGCAAAAAATTAAAAACAATGAAATCCGTATTCTTGCGGGGGCTCGTTCGGCTGTTTTTGCACCGTTAAAGAATATCGGGCTAATTATTATTGACGAAGAACATGAAAGTGCATATAAACAAACAATGCCTTCTCCTCGTTATGATGCAAGGAGAGTTGCGCAAAAACTTGCACAACTCAACGATTGTCTTTTGTTGTCGGGGAGTGCAACACCTGATATCAACACATATTATTATGCAAAAAATTCGGGTAATTTGCTTGAGATGAAAAAACGCTACAATGATTATCCTATGGCAAAAGTGCATATTGTCGATATGAGAGAGGAGCATTTTAGGGCAAATCACGGGATTTTTTCAAGGGCACTTGTGAGTGCAATAGAGCAAAATCTTCGAGATAAAAAACAAACCATTATTTTAATGAACAGACGTGGTTTTTCGACATATACGCAATGTCTTGCTTGCGGAGAGGTCATTCAATGTCCAAAATGCGCAATACCTTTGGTTTTTCATTCGCAAACTCAAACCTTAAAATGTCATTATTGCGAACATGAAGAACCGATTGTGACCCAATGTCCAAAATGTGGCAGTGATGCCTTAAGAAATTGTGGTACGGGTGTGCAAAAGGTAGAACTAATTGCGCAAAAGTTGTTTCCCGATTGTAATATTGTGCGTTTGGACAGTGATGCAATGGCTAAAAAAAATCAGCATATTCAAATACTTGATGATTTTAAAAACGGAAAAATTGATATTTTAATCGGCACACAAATGCTTGCAAAAGGTTTGGATAATCCTAACGTTACTTTGGTTGGGGTTATTAATGCGGATAATGGATTTAACCTGCCTGATTTTCGTTCGTGTGAAAGAGGGTTTCAATTGCTTACACAGGTAGCGGGACGTGCAGGACGTGGCGGTAATTTGGGTGAAGTTTATTTCCAAACTTACAACCCTGATTTTTACGGTTTGGAAACAGCAAAAGCTCAAGATTATGAAAGCTTTTACAAAACCGAAATTGCAGCACGTGAAGATTTTGATTATCCCCCGTTTAGTCAGGTTATACGCATTATTTTGTCCTCTAAAAATCAGTTTCGAGCGGAACGCAGCGCACAAGAAATTGCAATGCGCTTAAATGATATTACGGATAAAAGACAGTTGACGGAACATGTTGCCGTGTTAGGGCCGACTCCTTGTATTATTGAACGTTTGCAGGAGTATTATCGTTTTCAAATTATGATTAAAAACAAGCTTGGTGAAAAAGGACACAGGTTTGTGTTATCGTTTTTGAGTAAGATAAAACTGCCTGAAGATATTAAATTGACTGTGGATGTCGACCCTATAGATGTTTTATAAGGATGTTTTTTACTATATTTCTTTTCTTTAAATAATAATATTTATTTTTCACGTTTCATACAAAGCCGATTTTTATTGTATACTTAAAGCATTACGGGGTACGAGGGCAGGTATGAAAAAGTGTTTTGAGTATATATTAAAAGACAAATTTAATTTAATTTTATTTGTTTTGTATTTTGTAATTGCGTTAATATCCGTATATCATCATGAAATTTGGCGTGACGAAGCGCAAGTGTGGCTGGTGGCAAGAGATTTAAACCTGTGGGGAATAATTGACCATGTACGTAACGAAGGACATCCTTTGTTGTGGTATTTTTGGGTTTTCCCTTTTGCAAAGTCAGGTTTGCCTGTTTTTTCCATGCAGCTTGTGAGTTTTGTTTTTATGTCATTAGCCGCAGGGGTGTTTTTGTGGACATCGCCTTTTAACAGAGTTGTTAAAACAACAGTAATATTCAGCGCAGGATTTATATATTTTTTGACAGTAATGTCAAGGAATTATTCACTTATTCCGTTGTTTTTGTTTTTAATGGCTTATTATTATCCGCAGCAAAAAGAAAAACCGTACCATTATACGGTTGCTCTTGCTTTGCTTGCTCACACTCATATTTTAATGTGCGGTTTTTGTACAGGCATGGTTGTTTTGTTTTTTAAAGATAATATTTGGAAAAACAACGATTGGAAAAAATATTTTTATCCGTTTACAATTGCGGCTGTTTCTCTTTTTGCGGTTGTATTATATATTGCGACAAGACCTGAAGAAAATACAAGCGTTGTATATTACACTTCTCATTTTTCTCCAAACATATTTAAAACCGTTAAAACATTAGTTGTTAATATATACGGGCAAATAGCAGTTTCTTCAATAATCGCAGGCATGATGATTTTTGTGGCATTCGGTTTGCTTTTTAAAGAAAATAAAAGTTTGTTTTGCGTAAGTTTGTTTAGTACCGCTTATCAGTTTTATGTTTATATGTTTGTTTGGCAAACAAGCCCTGAAAAAGCATATACGCTTTTGTTGATTTTGTTGTTTTGTTTTTGGGTTGTTTTTGTACAAAAACCTAAAAAGTATATTGGCACAAGTATTGTGCTGGCATGCATTTTTGGGTTTAGCATGAATTTGGCTTATTATGTTATAAAAAATGACATAAAATATTATTATTCGGATGCAAAAAGAACTGCAGAATTTATTGAAAAAAATATTGAAAAAGACGCAATCATACTGTCTAATTTGCCTATAGCAACAGCGGCTGTTGTGGCTTATTCTCCTAAAAGCAGGAAATTTTATTCCCCATATACGAATGATTTTTATACTTACGCTTTTGATAAGAAAGTTCAAAATGATTATAAAGAATACGATATACCCGAAATATTAAAAAATGAAAAGGTGTATTTTCTGTTTTTTAGCTTGCCTGATAATATTTTTTATAAAACTCAACCAAAAATCGAAAAAGATATTATTTATAAATCATTAGATGATGTACTTATTCCTTCTGAAAAATTTTGGATAATAAAAGGGAATTAATATGAAAGAAAAGTTTTTAAAGATTTTAAATTCAAATATATTTTATACGTTTATTTATGCAATTTTTACTTTGGTAATTGTTTTACATCACGAAATATGGGCTGATGAGGCACAGGTTTGGCAACTTGTAAAAAATTTGTCTGTCGTGGAATTGTTTAAACACCTTGTAAATGAAGGTCATCCTGCGTTTTTTTATTTAATAAACATGCCGTTTGCAAAACTTGAAAATTGGGGATTTTCTATTTTCGCAATGCAGTTTATATGCTGGTTTGCGTCTTGTATGGCTGTGTATTTGTTTTTAAGATTTTCTCCTTTTAACAAATGGGCAAAGTTTGCTGTTGTTACAAGTGCCGGGTTTTTGTATTTTTTCCCCGTAATAGCAAGAAGTTATTCAATTATTCCTTTGCTTGTTTTTGCGATAGCAATTTTGTATAAAAAATCTGATAAACACCCGTTGTGGTATGCGTTTTTGATTTTTATTACCGCAAATACTCATGTAATTATGTTTGGTTTTTGCGCTATTTTGATGTTGGAATTTTTGTATAGGAATTTTATAAAAGACAATTTTTGCTTTTCGTCATTCAAAGCTTTAGCGAAGAATCCCAAAGGTATGGAGACCAAAAAACAAGTTCAAGGTGACAACAAAAAGCAAAATACAAAAATTATTGCATTAGGAATCATGCTTTTAGGACTTATTGCAGTAGTTTTACAACTGCATGGTACAACAAGCAGTAATGCTTTTATAAGACTTGATATATCTCAATTTACGCAAAATACTTTTAAGGTTGTTAGTCAGTTTTTTATAAATTGTATTGACAATCGTTATCCCGAATTACACAGTATTATGTGCCCGTTATTTAGTATTCCTGCAATTCTGATTTCAGTGTTTACTTATTTAAGTTTATTTATTTTACTTTTTTTAAAAGACAAAAAACTGTTTTCAATTGCATTTTTTAGTATTCTTTTTCAACTATTGATTTATATAATCGGATATAACCATTGGATTTTTGTTACAAGAATTTTTTGTGCGCATGTGATTTTGATATTTTGTATTTGGATTTTGCTTGAAAATGAAAATATTTCGCAAAGATGCAAAAAAGGGTTTAACATACTGCTTACTGCGTTTTTTTTATTAACGTTTTTAAACGGTTTGCGATATAGTATTTTGGATTACAGATATAATTATTCTTCTGCAAAAGAAACAGCAGAGTATATTATTAAAAATATAGATTCGAAAAATTCTGTTATAATTTCGGATAATAGTCCCTATGTTATTTCTGTTGTTTACTATTTACACGATAAAAATAAGATTTTTCTTGCTCAAACTGATGATTATTTAAAATATGTAGTTTGGGAAGAATACCTTCAGCATTTACTTAGTCAAAAGAATTGGAGGGTGTATGTAGACAAATTTATTGGTACTAAAGATAAAACAATATATGCGATAATTCCGTTTTTTAATGAAAAAAAACTTGGTGTAAAGAATTTAGAGAGCTTTGAATTGATTTATCAAAGCAGTCCTGCGATAGTCAACGGTGAAGGTTTTAAAATATACAAATACATTGAAAAATAACAAAATATTACAAATGTATGCGGTAACAATTGACGACAAGGATTGTTCTTGTTAAGTTTGTAACAGAAGGAATAATTATGATAATTTTTACACTTAAAAGCCAACAACATCATCATATCCATATAGTCCCGAAGCGGCTGATGGATTGAGAGTTGTGTTTTTAAAACTCAATTTTAAATAATAAAAAAACAGCGTTTCGGGTAGTAAGAGTTTAGAGCCGGAGCGCTTTTTTAGTACTATTATTTAAGATTGGAAAGAACATTATGACAATTACAAGTATAATATCGGCAATAGGTAATAACAGCAGCATTTATCCGCTCCTTGTAAGGGATTGCGGTATTGAAGTGCCGACAAAAATTTTATTAACTTATGACCAAAACAAAAAAGAATCAAAAAAAGTTGCAAAATTGGCGGCTCGTGAAAGATTTCTTGATGAATATTCCGTTTCCGCTGTTTGGTTGGGCGGTATTCCTTTGGTTGGTGCGATTGCAGATTGGGTAATCAAAAAAACAGGTTATTCTCCCAATGTAAATTTAAAATTGTTTAACAAAAACTGTGCACAAAATATTGAAGAAAATATCAAAAAATTTGCGGGAAAAGTACCCCAAAAAGTTATTGATGAACTTGAAAAAGTAAAAAATAATAAAGCAACGTATGAAAAGCTTCTTGCCGGCAAATTCCTCGCCTCTACGCTTATACCCGTTGCGTTTATGGGCTTTATTCTGCCAAAAGTTATATTTGCTTCTTCTGCTAAAAAAATTGAAAAACAAAGAGCTTTGGAAAAACAGCAAAAAACTGCGGCAACTGCGTTTGGAGCGAAAAACGGTTTTGAAAATTCTATCAATTTTATGAACAAAAAACAAATTTCTTTCAAAGGCGGTTGGATTCCGACAGTGGCGAATTTTTCCACCGTTGACAAAATGTTTGCTACTGACGGCGGTTATGCCGTAGGGCGTGTAATGACAGCACGCAACAAAAATGAAGCGATAGATGTCGGCTTTAAAATGACGATGATGATGTTTTTGAACTTTATTGCGCCAAAGTATATCGCAAAATATTTAGACAAATTTATAGGTAAAGCCGCAGGGCTGGAGGTTGCACTTGACCCGCTTATGATTAACGATAAAGAGTTTTTGCAAGCAATAAAAAACAACAATCTTGATTTACCAATTGGTAACAGTGAACAACAAATTCTTGATTTTATTGATAAAAATCCAAACAGTTTATTTGCAAAATTTGCAAATAAATTTGAGAAAATTAAACTTATTGAAAAAGAAGAAATTGCACCTAAAAGTATGACGGAAAGATTTAAACAGTTGTTTAAAAAGAAATCACCGATTAAAAATCCTGTGCGTGACCCTCGGGCTTATGTTGATATCGACAATCTTGTAAAATTTGTAGAGGATATCAAAAGTTTTGCCCAAAATGCGCTCAAGTCTAAAAGTCTTGAAGCTTATGCTAAAAAGGCTAAAATTGTTAAATCAATAAATATCCTGACAAATATCGGTTTAAGCAGCTTTTTGCTTGCTTACGCATTGCCAAAAGCTCAGTTTGCATTCAGAAAACTTGTAACAGGTTCGGAGCTTGAACCCGGACTTGCAAGTGCGGCTGATGACGAGTAGCGTGCAGAATTTATTGTGGCGGTATGTTCTGGGGTTCCTTGTGCATTGTTAATAGGGACAATTGCAGTTTGGTGAAATCTTCAAAAGCTTTTTTAAGTTTTTCTTGTTCAACTCGATATTTTTTTGCAAGTTTATCTGTTTCCGTACCGATAATATTAAGCAAATAACCTGTACTCAACCCTAGTGCAAGGTTTTTTACACCGGTAAAACCTCTTGTATTGCCGTAATACCCCGTTGCAACACCTCCGAGAATAGGGATTCCTCGTGTTAATGTGTTTTTGATAAGTTCATCTTTGTCTTTTGATTTTATTACCAAAAATGTTGCAAGTGCTGTCGGGCCAAGAATCCCTATGATATCCGTATGAGCCGAGCCTACTTGCAGTTCGGCAAGTTTGTCATAAGCGGCGCTTTCGTGTGAAATAGCATTTTGCAAATTTTTTGCAATTTTTTTAGTTTTTTGTTGAATCAATTTATGTTCGGGAGAATCTTTTTTAAAGGTTGATAATATCTCTTCAAGCGTTTTTTCTATTTCTTGTTGTGTTTTTTTGATTTCTGAAAACATTAAACTTTTTTCTTTTGCCATTAAAGAGGTTGTGATGTATGTTTTCATATTTTTTAAGTTTGTTTTAAATCCTGTTTGTGGCTTAAAAATTGTATCATACACTTTTGAGTGTAAGTTGTTCATAGAATCCCATGCTGTTTGTGCACGGGTTGTGTGTTTTAGTGTCGAAAATGTTGATATGTACTGTGTTTGCAGTTTGTCTATAAGCTTTTGTAAATTTTTTGTTGATTCAAAAGATGGATTTTCTTCAGTTAGTTTGTTAATAAATGTACAAAAGTCAGCAACAGATTGTTCGGCTTTGTGGTAGGAATTGTTTTTTGTTTTTAAGATTATTTTTTTAAATACATTATTTACTTTATTAATAAAGCCATTCATCTTGAACTTTTTGAGCCAATGCAGGAAAAAGCTGTCTTTTACTGCAGTAACATTAGAGCCTGCTTGCAGGTTTTCTGAGGTTTTTTCGATAAATTTATTCCATTCAAGTTCCAGTTTTTGTTTATTTGTCAGGTGTTTTGTTTGTTTTGTTAATTTGTTAATATTTTTTCTTGCTGCCTTTGCCAAATTTCTAAAAATTTTAGCAAAATTGCCGGTAAAACCTTTTGACAATGTAAATAATGCGATTATGCTCAAAAGAAGTACGGAACCTCCCGAAATTCCGATTATTCCAAAAAGTTTTTTGTGCTGTTTTTTTTCATTGTTTTGGACTTCGCCTACGGTAACGGAAGGTGTATTTGCGATGGAATTGCAATTATACGAATTAGTAGTGTTTGTGGTAACACCTGCTTGTTTGAAAAAATTATTATATGGACTATTGCTCGAAATATTAACAGTCATGTTTAATAGCCAAATTTGTGTTTATGTTGGATTAAAGCCCGTGATAAAAATTTTTTGCCATATGTACTTTTTTTGAGTGTGTGAAATTATTTTAAGTCGGAGATAGCTGTTTTTCCGAATTTTGCACTCAAATCATCAACATGGTGCAAAAGGTACATCATTGGGTCAAGGTCTTTTGTGT
>CAMEWS010000032.1 GCA_945946765.1 uncultured Clostridia bacterium | reverse complement strand
ACATTTCATTTCAGGCTGTCAAAATTTATTTTAAAAATAAACTGTGCTTAATCAAAACCACAACGGCAAAGCCGTATTACGCCTACGGCGTGCAAGGGAACCTTGCATTGTTTCATTCGGTAATTTTAATCTTATAAAAATTTAAAAATTATCCGACCCAAAATAACAATTGTATTTTTTTTCATAACCTATTGTAGTTTTTGCATCATGTCCGGGATAAACATTAATATTATCATCAAGCACAAATAATTTTTCTTTAATAGACTTGCTCAAATCCGCAAAACTTCCCCCTTCAAAATCTGTTCTGCCAACCGATGTATAAAACAATGTATCGCCCGAAAACAAATTATTTCCAATTAAAAAACAAACACTGCCAGGTGTATGACCCGGAGTATGAATCACTTTAATTTCATTATCACCGATTTTAAACATGTCATTTTGAGTAAATGTTTTAATATCAGAGGGTGGCTGTATATTATCCATAAAACCGAATTTTGTAAGTTGAATCGGCAAGTTTTTTACCATATCCAAATCTTTTTCATGCACATATACCGGAATATTGGCAACATCTTGCGCATCTTTTTCACCCAAAACATGGTCAAAATGCCCGTGTGTATTAAGAATATATTTTAAATCGGCATTATGCTGTTTAATTTCCTCAAAAACACCGGTATAATCACCGCCAAGATCTATTATTACCGCTTCTTTTGACAGTTCGTCAACAAGAAGATATGAATTTGTGCCAAGCATACCTAACGGTATAGTTTTTATAATCATCTAATATCCTTAAAAACAATAATCAAACAGATTATATCACAGAATTAAGACTTCGTTGATTAGCTTCATATTCTGCCTGTTCTGTTGGCGTACGTTGTTCAGGAGATTTTTGCGCAATTTTATTCATGCGATATTGAATAAATTTATTTTTAAGTTTTAGAAAAAAACTGTTTCCTTCAGGTAATAACAAAGCAGGGTTATTGTTTATAGGTTTAGAACCCGAATCTTCAATTTCAACATCTCCCACTTTTACGCTTGCAACAGAAGACTTTACTTCCTGTTTTTGTGTAGGCATTGGGATTTGTGACAACAAACTTGTACCTGAAACCATGATTTTTCCTTTCGTTTTGAATATATAAAACATGAAAATAAAATTTTTTGCTACTTGTTTTATGCACATTATGTTATGTTTTTTAAAGTTTAGTAAACAATTCGATAAATAAACATTTATAAGCTATTATTAATATTGGGAAAGAATATATATGAACTTAGGCGGTTTAGCAAGTTTACTTAAAAATAACGACATTATTATGGCAATCGGACTTGTCATAATTGTTGCTATGATGATTATCCCGCTTCCGCCAATGATTCTGGATATTCTTCTCACGCTTAATATATCTCTTTCCGTAATTATTTTGCTCGTTTGTTTGTTTATAAAAGAGCCTTTGGAGTATTCATCTTTCCCGATTATACTTCTTGTCGCGACTATTTTCCGTTTGGGCTTAAACATAAGCTCAACAAGACTCATTTTGCTAAACGGTTCTGCAGGTGAAGTAATCAACTCTTTCGGACAATTTGTTGTAGGCGGCAACTACATTGTCGGTTTTATTATCTTTATCCTGCTTGTTGTTATCAACTTTATGGTAATCACAGGTGGTGCAACAAGGGTTGCCGAAGTATCTGCAAGGTTCACATTAGACAGCATGCCGGGTAAACAATTGTCTATTGATGCCGACTTAAACTCGGGATTAATTAACGAGGATCAGGCAAAACAACGCCGACGCAAGCTTGAACGTGAAGCTGATTTCTACGGTACAATGGACGGTGCTTCAAAATTTGTTAAAGGTGATGCAACGGCAGGTATTATCATCACCGTTGTAAACATTTTTGCAGGTATTGTCATCGGTTTGTGGCAATTAAAAATGGATATAATGACCGCTTTAAGCACCTTTACCATTTTAACGGTTGGTGATGGTCTTGTATCACAATTGCCCGCTCTTTTAATTTCATTCTCAACAGGTTTAATTGTTTCACGTGCCAGCGGGCAGGAAGACTCTTTGAGTGATGACATTAAAAAAGAAATGTTTTCAAACCACATAGTTTTGGGCATTGTATCCATTCTCTTATTCCTGCTCGGAATGGTTCCGGGTATGCCTACAATACCATTTATTATTGTATCCTTGTCTATCGGTTGGATGGCATACAAAAAATCTCAAGAAGAAAAAACAAAAAAAGAAGCAGAAGCAAAAGCCGCACAAGAAGCTCAAGGCGGGCTTGAAAACACTCCTGCCGGCAAAGCCGCCAAAAAGAAAAAGAAAAAAGCTTCCAGAGAAAGCGTTATGGAACTGTTGAATGTCGAAACAATAGAAATGGAAATAGGTTACAGACTTGTTCCACTTCTTGACGTTGAGCAAGGCGGCGATCTTCTTGAAAGAATAGCACAAATAAGACGTCAAACAGCGTTGGATTTAGGTATTGTTTTACCTTCCATAAGAGTAAGAGATAATTTACAACTCCCTCCAAACGCTTATCAAATTAAACTCAAAGGAGTTGCAATAGAATCAGGTGAAGTTTATCCCGACCGCAGCCTTGCAATGAACGCCGGAGGCTCCGATAATGATCTTGGTATTAACGGAATCAGCGCAATAGAACCCGCATTCGGTTTACCTGCAATATGGGTTGAAGAAAAAGACAAAGAAATTGCCGAAAATTATGGCTATACAGTTGTAAGTCCTTCTGCGGTAATTTCAACACACTTGACTGAAGTAATTAAGAAAAATGCAGCCGAAATAGTTTCACGTGCAGATATTCAACAACTCATAGAAAACCTTAAGAAAGAAGTTTCTGAAGAATATGTAACAGATTTGATGAAAGACCTTTCTGTTGCGGAGGTACAACTTATTATAGCCAACTTGCTCAAAGAAAGAGTATCCGTAAGAGATTTAAAAACCATTCTCGAGGTGCTAAGCTTACAATCTCGTGTGAGCAAAAATGCAGATTACCTTACAGAACAAGTACGACAAGCTCTGGCAAGAAGTATTTGCAAACAAAACCTTGCAGATACCGGCGAACTACTTGCAATTACGCTTGACCCTGATGTGGAAAATACTATTGCACAAGGTATTGGTCCTGATGGTTCCAGTCTTACTCTTGACCCTGAATTCACCAGAAAATTACTTGACGGGCTTAATTATGAATTGGAAAAAGCAATATCTTCCTCGGGTAACCAGCCTGTATTATTATGTTCTTCACCTATCAGACTTCCTTTCCGCCGTTTGATAGAAAGAACATACCCACAAATTGCAGTTATGTCGTATAATGAAATCAGCAACAACATAAAAGCAAAATCTATCGGTGTTGTAAGAGTTGCACAGACACGAGCATAAACAACTAATTGTCGTGCTGAACTTGTTTCAGCATCGCAAGGACACAGCAGCCCTGAAATCACTTCAGAGTGACAGTAAAAGACAATAAATCAAAAACTTAAAAGGAATTCAAGATAATGAAAAATCTGATAAAAACCGGTCAAAAAATATTTATGGTGCCCAAAGATGTAAAAGGCAGTTTGTCTTCTAATATTGAAAATATTGCCGGTACAACAATAACACTGAATATTTCAAATGCTGATATAAAATATTATAAACTCGGTGATGTTGTAGAAATGTTTACTATAATACATGACGGACTTTTATACTTCAAACCCAGAATCGTTGGAATTGACAACGAATCAAATACTATAAAAGCCGAATTTAATAAAGAAAAATATGAACAACTCCAAAGACGTGAATATACAAGAATAGATATAGATAAAGAATTTACCTTAAAATACGGTGAAGATTCCGTTGTATGCAAATGCCTAGACCTCAGCGCAGGTGGAATGAAATTGGAAACAATCGCAAATTTAAAAGAATCAGAAGATTACCCGATAGAATTTTCTTTAGAAAGCAAAATTCCTATCGAATGTTTCTTTAAACCAATCAGAATTACAACAAAAGGAAAAGGCAAAACCAAAAAATATATTATATCCGGACGATTTATTGCCTTAAAAAATATTGATAAAATAGCAATTGTACAATATTGCTTTAAAAAGCAAACAGAAAACACTAATAAATAATGAAAAACAATAGTATTAAATATGCTCACAAAATTGGAGGAATGCTTGCCAGTATGACGGCATTTATTTGTTCCGCATTAATTTTCATAAATGCACAAGTTATTACAATGGCTACATTAATTTATGCGTTGAGCATAGTAGTTCCAGCCGTATTAGTTGTAGGATATCTCGGTTTTCAAATAGGAAAAATTTTTGACACTAAAAAGAAAAAGAAAAAACTCTAACTTGTATTAAGGTAAATTCTTATGAATAATTCAAAAAAAATTTTTAGAACTAAATTAAGCACACAGTTTGCATTATTTACAATTATGTTAATTGCCAGTACTGTTTTTTGTATTGCATTATATTCAATTACCACAGTAAATAACCTTGCACAACAAATAACCGCACAATCAAAAGACCTAAATGATACGGTTTCTATTACTTTATTTCAAACTCTGAGCGAGACTATTAAAAAAGGTGATAATGATGCATTAAGAGAATCAGCTCAAAAAATGGTAGACAGTAATATTGTTGCAAAAGTAATAGTAAAAGATGCGAATACTCAAAAAAAGTTAATGGTTACTGACACCAGTGAAAAGCTTAAAGAAGTTTTTACCGAAAACAAAATATCAAACAAATCAATAAAAAAGAAAAAAGCACAAAACGATACAATATATATGCAATCTGTTACCACAGATGACAAGATAATAGAACTTTTCTTTTACAATGAACCCTTTACGAAAATTTATCTGGATATGTTGCGTGACAACATAATAGCAATGGTACTCATTTTTTTAATTGTAGGTTTGTTCATGTCTAATATTATTTCAGGAATATTAATCAAACCAATCAATATTCTCATAAAAAGTTTAGGTGATTTTGCTAAAGGGGACTTTTCACACCGTTTAGAAGAAACCAATTACATTGAAATTAATCGACTGATTCGTTCATACAATGAAATGGCAGAATCATTGGAAAAATTATATCAATCCTTGGAACAACAAGTAAAAGACCGTACAAAAGAATTAGAAGCCGCATATTCCGAATTAAAAAGTACACAAGCGATGATGGTTCATTCTGAAAAAATGAAATCTTTAGGCGAACTTGTTGCCGGTATTACACACGAAATCAACAATCCTGTAAACTTTATTTACGGAAATCTTATACACCTTAAAAATTACACAGCGGACATGATGTCAGTTATTGACCAATACAGCGAATTTGATGCAGATTTAACAGAAGAACACAAACAAAAAATCCAAAAGCTTAAAGAAGAAATTGATTTGGAATTTTTAAAAGATGACCTTCCGGAACTCATAAGAAGCTGTCAGGAAGGAACTGAAAGAACAAAAAATATTGTACTCGATTTAAAAAACTTTTCCAGATTGGAAGAAGCTGTTATCAACAATATTGATTTACCAAAAGAAATTGATACAACGCTCAATATTCTTCATAACAAATTCAAAAATAAAATTACGGTTCATAAAGAATACGATGAAAATATACCACATGTTGAGGGCTATGGCGGACAATTAAATCAGGTATTTATGAACATTCTCGATAATGCAGCTTTTGCAATCAAAGACAAAGGTGATGTATGGATACGTTTAAAATCTGACGGCAAAAATGCTATAATAGAATTTGAAGACAACGGTTGCGGTATGGATGACAAAACTCGCCAAAAAGTGTTTGACCCCTTCTTTACAACAAAAGAAGTCGGACAAGGTACAGGTCTTGGAATGGCAATCAGTTACAAAGTTATTAAAAATCACAAAGGTAATATAGAACTTACTTCAAAACCAGGTGAAGGAAGCAAATTTACAATAATCTTGCCCTTAAAAATGGATAAAGAATAACAGTAAACTAACACCAATATAGAAAATAAACGGACAAATATAATGGAAAAATACAATATACTGCTTGTAGATGATGAAGAAGACAACCTCGCCCTGTTATACAGAACTCTTCGAGGCTCATACAATTTGGAGCGCACAACATCGCCATTAAAAGCATTGGAAATTTTGAAAGAAAAAGAATTTCATCTTGTCATTTCCGACCACAAAATGCCTGAAATGGATGGTGTGGAATTTTTAAAACATGTGCAGATTGAACACCCAACGGTTATGAGAATTTTGTTAACAGCTTATTCAGATGCTAATATTCTTATTGATGCAATAAATTATGCAAAAATTTACCGATACATAAAAAAACCGTACAACCCTGAAGAATTGCAACTTATAGTATCTTCAGCATTAGAATATTACCAATTAAAATTTGATAATGACCAACTTATCAAAGACCTTAAAGAACTGTTTTCAGGAACAATCAAAGCGATTATGGAAGCACTTGATGCCAAAGATTCTTATACATCGGGCAGAAGCAAACGTATTACCAATTATTCTATTTTAATTGCAAAACAAATAGGAATGACCTCTATTGATACAGGCAAAGTCGAACTTGCAGGCATGTTACACGATATAGGAATGATTGGTGTTTCTGATGATATTTTGTACAAAATAGATGCCCTAACACAAGAAGAATATGACGAAATTAAAAAACATATTACTTATAGCGTAAAAATTCTTGAAGACATCAAACAGCTAAAAGATGTGGTCGAAATCATTAAATATCATCACGAAAAACATGACGGTACAGGCTACCCTTACGGAATCAAAGGAGATGCAATTCCTTTGGGCGCACGTATAATAGCAATTTCTGATGCTTTTGACAGCATAATTTCAGATAGGGCATACAGAAGTAGTACTAATTTTGATGAGGCTTTAAACAGAATTAAAGAAGGAGCAAATACTCAATTTGACCCGATTGTTGTAAAAGCTTTTGAAGAATGTTATCCGCAAATTGTACAACTTGTTCAAAATGAAAATACACTATAAATTACTCTTAAAGACAATGTATTAAAACAGTATTCTATTTAATATAAAGTCAAAGGAGCAAATATGCGGGAAAACTTATTAAAACAACGTGATACAAATATCAAATCCGCACAAAAATATATGCAAAAGTATTTGCTTGATTTACAAAACCACTTTGGTTTAGACAACCAACAACTTGTTAAAATTCTTCAAATATCTTTAAACAACCTAAAAAAAAATTCAAAAATAAAAAAATGGTGGAAATTTTTTTAAAAAACACATATTATTAATATGTAGAAAAATAAAGATGAGAATATGAGCGAAGAAGAACAACAACAAAAAAAACGAACTATTGAAATCGATGATGATTTTTTAGAACAACTATACGGATTGGTAGGCAAAATACCACCCGGAGCAAAAAATATTAACGTTGATTTATTAAAAGATTTAATTCTTGATATAAAACGTAAAATGGAACAAGTTAAAACAGAAGCTATTGAATCAATGTCTTCCAAAAGAACTCGTTCTGTAACTAATTCAATAGACGATGACGAAAATGAAGAAAACAAAAAATCTGTTTTAATAGTTGACGATTTGGGGGTAATCACTTACCAACTAAGTGTAATGTTTCGCAATATGGGTTATGAACCTGTAATAGCAAAAGAAATTTATGATGCTATTACAAAATACAAAAAACAAACCTTCCAACTTGTTATCATGGACTTGTTTATACCAACAGACAGAGAAGGTTTTATTCTTTTAGATGAACTTGTAAAATTTTCTAAAAGAGACGACAGAAACACTGTTATAGGTGTTATGACAGCATCTCCCAAAAAAGAGCATCGTCAATTATGCATGAAAAAAGGTGCTGATTTTTATATTGAAAAAATAGAAGATTGGCAAAGCAGTTTGATTGAATATTGTGAAAAAAATAATGCTTAGGTTTTTAACTAAGTTTAAATAAATTTAAAATAAAAAAGGTGCTATTTAATGCACCTTTTTACTTATATAATATTTTCCTTTATAGCTTTTACAGCAGCTTGAACCCTGTCATCAACACAAAGTTTTTGCAAAATACTGCATACATGAGCTTTTGCCGTATGAACAGAAACAATAAGTTCCTTAGCTATTTCAGTATTACTTTTACCTTTAACAAGCAACCTCAAAACTTCAAATTCTCTTTCCGTTAGCTGAGCTCGTGCATCAGAAACATCCCCACAGCCTTGGAAATTTATATTTTCCGGCTTGGGGAAAAGATTAAGCGCAACTTTTGCAATCGCAGAATCAAGCCAACAAGCTCCTTTTGCCACGTTACGAATAACGGAAGATAAAGTTTTTGGATCTATATCTTTTAAACAATATGCCGAAGCCCCCGAGCCCAATGCAGCCAAAACCTCTTCTTCTCTGTCATGAGAAGTTAAAATAATAACATTAATATCAGGATACATTTCTTTTAATTTTTGAGTAGCCTCAATTCCATTCATTCCCGGCAAACCCAAATCCATTAAAACAACTTGCGGATGTTCTTTTTTTATAATTTCCAACCCTTGTATAGCATCTTCTGCTTCACCAACTACGGAAATATTTTCAAATTCATTAATTGTAGAACGCAAACCTACACGAGTAAGTTTGTAATCTTCAACTATCACTACATTTATTGTTTCTACACTCTGTTCAACAGCTGTAAACATTGCAGGTTCCCTTTCTTAATTAATGTGTACCAATCTTTCAACATGATATTATTATTGGTAAAATAAATAATAGATATTAACCGGTTAGGCTATATTTAGAAAAAAAATATTTGAATTAACATATTATTAATTTAATTCACATGTAACTGTCATCTTAAAAGTACTGATTTATAAAACTATAAATAAAAAAAGACCTTGAGAACACTCAAGGTCAAAAAATTTTAAACACATTATAGTTTGTATTAAGTTGTGCTTAAAAGCTTTTTATAAATGGCTCACTGATATTTTTAGCTCCTGTCAAATCAAAGATTTGTTCACTTTGGGCATTGCCCCCGTCGTATAGTCGCTATCATTCAGTTTTCATTACTACCATTCTACGATTACGGCACCGGAAGCACCTCTACCGCCTTTGCCAAAGACAGATATATGCTCAGAAGCACTGCCTCCACCACCACCGGCACCAAAGTATGTTCCACTACCGGACACACTACATGTAGGTTTATCTACTTGCACGGTCTCAATTTTTTCATACGTTATTGTTTCTTTTTTAAATCTTAAACACTCATACTTATTTTCATCATATTCATATCCTGTTAAACCTTCGCTTTTATCTTTATTCCAAGAAGGCACTATAAAAGGCTGAAATATTGTTCTAAGCGTAATAAACGCCAAACCGTCAAGAAGATTGTCTATTTTGTCTTGATATTCTTTTGCCTTGGGTCCCAAAGGTTTGTAAATTTGTCCCTCCGGTGTTACCACTGACCCATAAAGACATCCAAGAAACGGATATTTCTTCTCATCACACCCTGCACAAAATCCTTTAGTAGGAGTTGAATTATTTAACGGACAAGTATTCATTTTACCATTTTCTTCTGTAGTATTAACAGGTCCAAGGAAATATGCACCAATTTCACATATTCGCTCTCCATTTTCATCAACCACATATTTTTCTTCAGTTACCTTTACTGGTCTAGAAACTACTCCGTATTCTGTACATTCGCCAACAGTACCACCGCCGGTATTAGACCAAAGTGAATTTTGTCCTTCTGTACCTTTACCTGTATGATTACCATTATTATCAATAACATCAACAAGTTCATCACCGGCTGTACCACCTAGGCCAAATAATGTTCGTTCAAGTTTGCCTTGCAAATTATATAACTGGGCATATGTCTTATCACCGTCTTTGTTAGCCTCACCACCTTTACCAATTGTTACTACTAATTTACCCTTAATATTTGGGAAAGAATAATACGTCAATTTTGCAGCTTCACCACCTTGTCCCCCTTTTTTAATGATTTGCCACAATCTTACGGCACCATTTTGGCCTGGTTTACCTCCGTCTGGATTTTTTAGTGCTCCATTTCCGCCACCACCGTAAGGGTAATCGTCAGCAAGGCCGGAATACTCCTTCGACAACGTGTTGGGGGCCCCGGGGAAGGGAACATGATCAGTAGCATTTAGCGGATCAGCGTTTGCTCCGCCACCTGCCAGTATACGTGTTATTTCATTATTATTTTTAAAGCTATTACTTACTGTTAGCGCGCCACCTGTACCTGAAGTTCCACCATAACATTTTGTATTCTTGCAGCTTCTAGTTTGACCGCCAAGACCACCTTTTGCTTCAACACCATAATTATTAGAGCCGGACTTCATAAAAGACGAAGGTTCTCCTGTCTTTGCTGTTTTTGAATGTTCCCTAAATACTGCATCAACTTTATCACCACCGCGGCCAACAATGCCTGTATAGGTATAACCTTTATCCAAGTGTACTTTAGCAAGGTAATATGCACCGGCTCCACCCGAACCACCGGATAGACCGGATTGATTTGCACCGCCTGCGCCGCCACCACCGCCGCCAGACACAAACAGATAGTATTCACCATCTTCTGAAGGTGTAAAAGATTCATTACCGTTAATATAATCCTGTCTTTTAGATACGCCGTCTTTACCGCCGCCACCACCGCCGATAAGTGTTACACCAAAATTTTTGGCATTTTGAGGCGGTAGAAATGTACACCCTGCGCCTCCTTGAGAAGTTCGCCAAGTATCAGGATTGTTTATATCACCATAAGGATCTTGTGAACTGTATACAACATACTGATTTTGGCTGTTAAGTGTACACATCCATTTGCCGGAAGCAAACTCATTCAGGGTTCTCTTTTTCTTTGTCAATATTGGAATAGAGGCTAATGTGATTAAACATACTATTAACAACGTAATCAACGCTTCTGCAAGAGAAAACGCCGGCATTTTAAATTTAATCTTTTTCATGCAAACTCCTTATATACAAACTATAACTTCATGTTATATGTATAATCGGCACTTTTCATGAAAAGTTGAGATAATCCAATATTTCTTATTTTATCTTATCTTATCGAAAAGCTTATGGGACTTGTGTTTCGGCGTCAAAAAATCTGTGTTTACATTTATTAACATTTTGTTTAATAGTTAAGATTTATTACGCACTAATTCATAAACTTGCCCTATCATATAAAACGAACCCGAAATTATTATCAAAGCATCTTTGTTTTCATGCGCAAGATATTCTAATTCCCTTTTATTTATAGGCTTGGCTCGTTTTATATTTTTATTCAATTCCTCAAACGAGGCTGCGGATGGATATTCAAAATTTAAAAAATAAATTTCGTCTTCTTCTCTAAAAAGCGTTTGCATAACTTTGTTATAATCTTTTGTAACCAAAGAACCATAAATCCACACCCTTTTTTTGTCAGGGAAATAATAATCCAAACTTTGTCTTAACACTCTTGCACCGTCAGGGTTGTGCGTACCGTCTATTAGCACATTGAATTTTGGTACATATTGCATGCGGCATATCCATTCAACTGTCTTTAAACCCTTTTCTATTGCATTTTCACTAATATCATAACCTGATTTTTTCAGATATTTTAAAACTTCAAAAACCAGCTCTAAATTTTCTTTTTGCCATAAGCCGAGAAGCGAAAATTCATATTTTTTGCCGTTATAAACGGCATAATTCTTACTATTTTCAAACGACAAATCAACTTTGACACAAGGCGAAATTACCTCACTTTTCAAGTTGTCCGCAACAGCTTTTACGGTATCAAAACCCGCATTATTTTTGGCAATAATTACGGGATTTCCATTTTTTATTATCCCTGCTTTTTCATACGCAACTTTTTCTATCGTATCGCCCAATCTATCAACGTGGTCAAGACTTATAGAGGTAATGACGGACAAAATATTTTTGCTGATTGCCGAAGTTGCGTCCAATCTTCCGCCCAGACCTGTTTCTATAATACAAATATCCGTTTCCTTACGGGAAAAATAAAGATAAGCACAGCATGTTAAAATTTCAAATTCCGTAAGATAAATATTGTGCTCCAAAGCGAGTCTGCTTATTTCAAAAATCAAATCCGCAAAATCCGATTTTAAAATATCCTGCTGATTAATTTTAATACGCTCCGTATATTCAATAATATGCGGACTTGTATAAAGCCCCGTTTTAAAGCCCGCACATGTCAATATTTTTGACAAAATCGCACAGGTAGAGCCTTTGCCGTTTGTACCCGCAACATGGATTATTTTTAAGTTATCCTGCGGATTTCCCAAAACCTCAAGCATTTTTTGCATGCGCTCCAACCCAAGGCAAATATGGAACTTTTCACGTGAAGTAATTAAATCTACGGCTTTTTCATAATTGTTATCCATAATCTAATTTTACGATATAATTTTTTTATGAAAACCACAGAAAAAATCGGATTTTATAATGCACTGTTCAGTGCAAAAATTGTAAACAAGGGTTTGCACTTGATAAAAAGCGCAGGGACTTCGCTTCCGGGGGTAGTCGCTTTAAAAATCTCAAAAAACTTTTTGTCTTTTCTTTCAAAATACTGTAAAAAAAATATAATAACGGTAACGGGAACAAACGGAAAAACCACAACTTCAGGTATTTTGGCTCAATTGTTAAAAACCGACAAAAACACTGTTTTGCATAACGAAAAAGGTGCAAACATGCTCTCTGGCATTGCAAGCTCCTTAGCTGTAAATTACAAACCTTTTTCAAGATTTGATTATGCGGTGTTAGAAAGCGATGAAGCCTACCTCACAAAGCTTTATGACTACTTAAAAGCCGATTATCTGCTTGTTACAAACTTGTTTCGTGACCAATTGGACAGATATGGCGAACTTGATACAACAGCAAAAAAAATACAGGAAGCCATAACCAAAAACCCTGATTTAACTTTAATAGTAAACGCTGACGACCCAATGCTGTCGGAACTTGGCAAAAACAACAAAAGAATCTTCTTTGGTTTTGAAGAAATTACATACAAAAATTCGTCAAAAGAATCGCTTGCACCTGCGGAATCAGTTTCTTGCAGTTGCAAATCCGACCTGTCTTACGAAAAAAGATACTACGCACACGTAGGAAAATACTTTTGTAAATCCTGCGGAAAGTCACGTCCGACACCTGATTATAAAGCTTACGCAGTAATATACGATGATTACAGCGAAATTTATGTAAAATACCAAAAAAACAATACGGAAGTTGAAAGCTGTTTTAAAACAGGGCTTGTCGGCTTATACAATGCATACAATGCCCTTGCGGCTGTTAGTGCTGCGCTGGAATCGGGTATTGAGCCTAAAATTATTCAAACAGGTTTGGATAATTACAAATCCGTATTCGGCAGAGCGGAAAAACGAACAATAAAAGACCGTAATGTGCTAATACAACTGATTAAAAACCCGACAGGCGCATCGGAGGTTTTGCGGACGATAAACCATAAAACATGCGATAAACTGTTAATTATCATAAACGACAATTACGCTGACGGCAGAGATGTTTCGTGGTTGTGGGATGCGGACTTTGAAATGTTAAAAGACTACTCCGGCGAAATCGTTGTAAGCGGAATCAGAGCGTATGACATGGCTGTCAGAATGAAATATGCGGGCTTTGATAAAGACAAAATTATTGTTAAACCCAATATAAAAACCGCCATAAATTACACAATTGATTCAGTCGAAAAAAATTCACATGTTCTGATTATGCCGACATACACAGCATTGTTGGAAATGCAAAAAATTCTAAAATAATGTAAGATGTTTGTATGTGGGATTTTATAAAATCGATTTATTACGAAATTTTATCTTATTTTGTACCAGAAAAACTCGAGTACGAAATCACGGGTGAATGTAAAAAATGCGGAAAATGCTGCAATTACATGTACAGTTACGATACTTATACTCCCGAAGAATTTAAAATAATGCAGTTTATTTACCCCGCCTACAAAAGGTTTTATATAAAAGGGAAAGACGAAGACGGGAACCTTATTTTTGCCTGCAAATACGTAACAAAAGAAGGCTTGTGTTCGGTTTATGACAAACGGCTCGCAATGTGCAAAAGATACCCTGTCCCCAAAATAAAATACCCTGCAAGCATGCACGAAGGCTGCGGATTTACGGTACATAAAAAGAGCTTTAAAGATTATTTAAAAAAGTAAAGTTGGATTACAACAGTTGTCTAAGACATTATAACCTTAAGAATTTTATGCACTCTTGCCGTGTAGTTATGGCTCTTTGTTACATTAGCAAAACCCATAATGCCTATTCTTTGAGCAATTTCAGGATGTTTTAAATAAAACTCCGTTTTATCCACCATGTCTTCTATAGTGTTAAAAACTTCTAACTCTTTCGATACTACAAAATTATGCTCAATATCCGACATATAATCCGTCAACAAAAAACCCCGTGAAGCGAGGGCTTCAAACACACGATAATTTAAGCCTGACTCACCTTGTAAAGTTATATTGATATTCACTGTCGTATTATAATATACTGTTGCGATATCTTCTTCAGTTTTCAAAAAACCTCTGTATGCACTTTTGTAAATATCAAGTTCATCATCAGTCAAAAATTGTTTATTTTTCATGTCATCAAGACTCTGTAAAAAATGTTTTTCGTAAGAAAATATATTCACCTTACTGCCAAAAACCTTAATAAGCGCAGCAAGATACTTCTGTCTTTTATCCGTAAGAGGTCTGCCAACAAAAGATATATCATAATGAGTACCTTCCATAGGGCGATACACTTTATAGTTAACTGCTAAAGGCAAATATTGAGCATTTTTTAAATCTTTTACAAAATTCCTGTCCCAAACAAAAGAATATGCCTCTATTTTACCGAATTGCTCGTAAAGTTCAGGTTTATTTACACAAGCATATTTTCCCTTCGGTTCGTCGGCAAAATAATGTATAAGCTTGTATGCACCGTTATTTTCAACTATATATTTTTTTAATTCTTCATCATCACTAAACAAAAAACCATAATCATAACCGAAAATTATATCGGGCTTAAATCGTTGAACATCTTTAACGGTAAGCTCTCTTAAATCTTTTTGCAAAACAAAACATCCGTTAGACTTAAATCCTTTTGCAAAGCCTTTTAAAATAAGTGTACCTGCAATACTATTAGGTAATGTAATCAATACTTTTAACATAAAAATATTTTAACATTTAATAAAAAACCGTGCACAAGTTTAATAACCTATGCACGATTTCAAAATATGGTTACTAATTAGTAATAACTTTTTTGAGTCGAGAACTGCGGATATTTTTCGGCAATATAAGTACGCATGGACTCTACTCTTTTATCAGTAGAAGGATGATCCGCAAAGAAATCATTATAATTATCGCCGATTCTAAGCATTACATCAATCGCAGCCATAGGATTATAACCTGCTTTAACCATATAATCTATACCCAGTTCATCAGCATCCAGCTCACGACCTCTTTGTAACTTGGAAGTAGCTGCAGTACTTGTTTTATCAATAGCACCTGACGCCGCATTGGTTAACATACCTGCATCAAATCCCCATTTTGTTAAATTTTTATTTAAATGACTGGATGCAATATGTTTTACTGCAATATTTTTGGCAACTGTCGTACCGGTATTAGTAACTGCATCAACAACAACGCCTTTAATTACATGACTTTTTACGGCATGACCAATTTCATGACCAATAATAGAAGCAAGTTCATCCTCTGTTTTACACTGTGCCAAAAGCCCCGTATGAACTCGAACTGTATTTTCCAAATCCGTACTTGCGTTAACATCTTCAGTAACTACAAGTACAAAATTTACCCCTTCGTTAATATTATTTGCCTGAAGAATTTTATCACCAATTCTTTTTACTACGTAATACATTTCTTCATCAGTTCTGTTTTCTGCAAGAGAAGCTCTCGGCTGAGTTACCGATGTTTGTACAGACGGAGATTGTACATCAGGGACTTGCACTGACGGAACCGACACAGGTTTTGGTAAGTTTAAATTATTCGAAATCCCTAAATCAACAGCACTAGCTTCTAATGAAATACCTACAAACAACGTAGCCGCACACATAATTGCAGCCAAATTTTTTTTACTCATAAAATACCCTTTCCGTGTTTAAACTATCCATTTTATGTTTCTCTTATCGACATTTTTTTAAAAATCTTTATAACAATGATTGTTATTGTTACAATTGTTTACCATTTTTCTGTAATACTATTTTTAGGCTTCGCCACACACGGTGCACTTGCACTAGTCACTATTTAGTAATCATTACAACTATGATTGTTTTAAGCTTTTTCGTGACGCCATTTTTCAGGCTTCGCCACAGCTCAGCCGAAAAAGAAGGCAAATCCGCTGTCTTGGATTTGCTTTACGCTCGTTGCTGTCGTTGACTTCACTTCGTTGTCGTCAACTTCGCACTCGCTTACCGAGTTAACTCACTTCGTTCGTGTCACTCGTCCGCAAATCCGCTCTTGGATTATTGGCGTTCACAAGGTTTAGTATTTCGTTTCAAATATCCAAATTAAACAATGCAAGGTTCCCTTGCACGCCGTAGGCGTAATACGGCTTTGCCGTTGTAACATTGATTAAGCACAGTTTATTTTTAAAATAAATTTTGACAGCCTGAAATGAAATGGAATGGATGCAAAATTTGTTTTGAAAATATTTACTGTGCTTTTTGATAGCGTCAGTTTTCTTTTCTTTGGTTCGTTTCTTTTCTTTTGCCACGCCACTCAAAAGAAAAGAAATGAACGTAAAAAAAAAGATTAACTATGTAAGTTTGTCAAATTCTGCATTGTAGTTTTGTCATAGATTAGCCGCACTAGTCACTATTTACTAATCATTACAACTATGATTGTTTTAAGCTTATCCGTGACGCCATTTTTCAGGCTTCGCCACAGCTCAGCCGAAAAAGAAGG
>CAMEWS010000031.1 GCA_945946765.1 uncultured Clostridia bacterium | reverse complement strand
CGGAAACAACTTCTGCATTAATGACACAAACTCAGTATTTTCAAGCTAATTTATTATTGAATATGATTAAGTCATTGGGTTGATAAATTAAAGGTGTGTTAAAACGCACACTACTTGCTTGTTGTCATTCTGAAACGCAAAGTGTTGTAAATGGCAACAATATTACCATGTTCAAAATCTTACCAACTTGCATAGTTGGTCTTTTTTCTTACGTTCATTTTCTTTTCTTTTTCCCCACAAATACCCTGTCTATTAAGCAAAAAATATATTTAATAATATAACAATACTAAAAACTACAACATTTGTATGCTTTCAAATTTATCAAAAATTATTATAATAATATAAAAGGAAACTCGAATTATGGAAAATTGTATTTTTTGTAAAATAGCAAAAAAAGAAATTCCCGTACAATTGTTACATGAAGATGAATACACAGTTGCGTTTAATGATCTCAATCCTCAAGCACCTGTACACATTCTTGTAATACCTAAAGAACACATTGCATCTTTAAACGAATTGAATGACAAACAAATAATGTCTGCGTTATTCAATGCAGTAAAAGAAGTAACAAAAAAGCTTTCAATTACTGATTACAGAACAGTGATAAACACAGGCAAAGCCGCAGGACAGGAAGTTTTTCACATACACTTACACGTTCTTGCAGGCAGACAGTTTAATTGGCCACCGGGGTAATAAATTAAATCGGGAACAACAATGCTAAACAATCTTATTTTATTATTTTTACTTGTTTGTCTTATTATAGGAATTTGTTACGTTTTTTTAAGGCTAAAAGAAGAAACAACTTCTAAATCAAAAAAAGGTGGAGAACACCTGCAAATTTCTCAAGATGAAGTATTAGAACAAACAGAAAGCTTAATTTTGGCAGGTGACATTGGCACTGCTCAAAAGCTTGCAAAAAAATACTTGTGCCAAAATCCATATCACCATGATTTGAGAAAACTTCTTATCAAATCATACATAGAAACACAAAATGAATACGAAGCTATTTCCAATCTTCTTGTACTTACTCAGTTTTATCCGGACGACCTTAGTTTGTACATACAACTCGCCAATTTATACAAAATTACCCATCAAAGTAAAAAAGCAATCCACTTTTTTACCTATGTTTTAAGCAAAAACAAATATGATCTTAATGCAATGAAAAATCTTGCAGAATTGTATTTTAACAATAAACAAAAAGAAAGTTCTTTAAAATTATACAAACAACTTGTTGCATACATAGATGATGAAGATGAAAAAATCGGTTATTACTCTATTATCGGGAACATCTATTCTACATATGGTGAATACATTAAAGCTATAGCTTATTACAAAAAATATTTAAACAAATATCCTGATGATATTGAAATAATAAAAGATTTAAGAAGAATTTACATAAAAAACAAAAATACTGAAGATATTATTTACTATACAAAAAGACTAATAGATTTAGATCCGGACAATTATGTATATTACGATGAAATAATAGATTTACTTTTCCACGTACACGAATATAAAGAGGCGCTTTCTTATGCGGAAAAAGCACTTGAACTGCCAAATGCAGACATTTTTGCAGTAAAAAATCAAATCGCTAAAATATATATTTATACAGGCAAAGTCGCTGAAAGTATAAAACTTATCAACGAAACTATTGTACAAGACCCTTCTAACCTATTGTTAACACAAACTCTTGCGATGGCACATTGCATGAACAAAGATTTTGAACAAGCTAAAAAAGTTTGCGATGATGCCTTAGAAACAGCTCAGCCTACTGAAATAAATGTAATATACAACAATCTTTCTACCATTTATACGGAAGAAGCCGTATATCTTTTAAATCAAGGCAAAACAGATTTGGCGTTTGACAAATTCACCAAAGCCCTTCAATACAATAACGAAAACCATGAAATATATTACAAACTTGGCGAAGCAAACAGAAAAATTAAAAATTATACTGAAGCGATAAGACAATGCAAACGAGCTATAGAACTTGCACCTGAAGTAGGGCTATACTATGAAACGCTTGCTGACATATATTATGAACTTCAAAACTTTATAGAAGCTAAAAAATATTACAAAGAAACAGTATTCATTGACCCTGACAATTCCAAAGCTCACGCATTTTTAGGTATTCTTCAATCAAAAGACAAAGAACATGAAGCCGCTGTTAAATCATTAGAAACTGCTGTTGCACTGGAGCCCAATAATGCAAATATAAGATACAATCTTGCTCTTGCTTACGAAGTTTCAGGCAATACTGAAGAAGCAAAAAACGAATACCAAAAAGTTTTAGCAATAGACCCCATGCACAAAGAAGCTTCAAACAACTTGAAACTTCTTTAAAACGTGACTACAATCTTGTATTTTCATCAACAAGAATTGTGCAAGCAGGAGCATCTCCATCATTAAACTTACATTTTTCGTCTAATTGAGCTTTACTTTTTATCAAATTAATCGCATCTGCTGTTTTTTTATAAGAAGTTTTTTGTTTAAATTTGTTATAAAAACTATAACTTAAAGACAGTTGGTCATATGACGGGAACTCTTTTTTGTTATATGCCGCAATTTGTCCTTCCAAAAAATTCATTGATCTTGGAGAATATTTTAATGATGAATCCGAAGGATATTTAATCCTTACGGTTGTATACCTCGTATCAACAGTAGGACCGCCTATTGGAATTACTTTACCGCTTGTTGTTATTACAAAAGGAACTATATCAGCGGCTTTATCTTTACTCCATTCCGAAAGGTTAGGTTTTCTATCACCGTTTAAATCAACCCAAACTACAAAATATTTAAGCACATAGTTAACATTTGGTTCAAGTGCGTTTGGAACATCCATTTTTGCCAGTTTTCCGATATAAAACTTCATAGAGTTTGTGGCCCTAAAAGCAGGTGTAGCTTTAACATCAAAATTGCCGTCAGAAGCATACGATGTAAAAGTTTTGCACGCATATTCCGTTGTATTGATATAACCGTATTCATCTTCTGCATCACTGGCATCAGGCTTATTAGCAAGTTTTTTACACAATTCACGGGCAGATTCTTCACCTTTAGTATCAGGGTCTTTTGATGATCCGGGAAAATATTTGTCATCCTCTCTAATATTTTCATCACCTGACATATTATTGTCATTGGCATCTTCTTTTATGTTAAAAGCCGCTGTGCTTAAAGCATTATATGCATTGTAATAGGCATAAGGAAGATATTTTTCGTTTGGTTTTATAATCGTCATCATCAAAACGCTGACTACACCGACTATAGCTAAAAAAATCAAAAGTTCTGGTATTGTAAAAGCATTTTGTTTTAAAATTTTATTTGTTTTTGTATTCATATAAAAACTCCGTATTAATAATTTTTATAAATTCATCGTAAGTTTGTATTTCAATTATATCATTTTCTTTGCCTATTGAATATTTATTAATATTCAAAACAGATTCATTTTCCTTAATTGCATATACGGGAATCTTTTTTTCGACCGCATCCAGTATGGTACTTGAGCCTAAGGCATTATATGGAACGCAGAGGGCTTTAAGATTCTTATATGTAATATAATACCCATTTTTATCATTTTTTATGCATTCTTCTTTAATATTTTTTACAAGAGGTGCATTTTTTAAACCAAACATTAAACATGGTAAAAAGGTCGGTGTAATATATTCCGCAGCTGCTTTGGCGCTGACAATTTTCCCCGTTATTGTTACATCTTCAAAAGCAGGTGCATGTACGCAAGGGCACATCAATTCCTTTGAAAGATAATGAGATATAACAGCCTCTACTCCTCCTACTATATCTACTCCTGTGCCTGATTCATAATCGTCCTCGGGAGGTTCTTCAAAAAAACAAACAACAGCCAAGGCTTGCGCACCTCTTTGCAAGAGTTTTTGTCCTGCTTGCTTTAAGGTTTCGGGATTTTTTAAATTACCCGATGATATGCCATTTTCAGTGTTAAAAAATTCAACCCCTGCAGGTTCTTGAGTTATTTCATAACCTATAATATCTATGCCATACACGGTTTTTATCGCATTAATCGTGTTAATATGAATATTTAATACATTTTGCGGTATTGCTTTGTCAAAAATTACACCGATTTTGTTGTTTTTTGAAGGTTGCAAGGCTATATTACCTTTGACAAATTGTTCAATACTCCACCCCTCAACATACAACATATTGTCGTTTATTCCCGAAAAAACAGCTGCATTAACGACATTCGGATTAACTATCAACGGAACATGTTTTGCAATTTTTTGAGCATAAGTACTTGCATCACCCGCATAACCGCCAATGCTTGCACCTACACCTGTCGGCACCGTCATTAAAACTAAATTATCAAAACATTTCATTGCAATTCAATACTTTCTCCGGAATTTAAAATTACACACTCAATATTTTGTGATTCAAAAGCTTCTGGCATTTTTGCCACATCAACTTTTATCGCATCAAATGTATCGTAATGCATAGGAATAACTTTTTTAACTCCCAACCATTTTGCAGCGACAACAGCATCTTCAACATCCATTGTATAACAAGAGCCAACAGGGAGCATTGCAATATCGGGTTTATAAATTTCTCCCACAGTTTTCATTTCAGAATTAAGACAAGTATCGCCTGCATGATAAATTTTTATGCCATCTACATCCAATAAAACAGAAGCTGGCATGCCTGCATAAATACCGTCAGGAGTAGAACTGCTATGAAAAGCAGGTAAAAAACGAGCGCAACCAAAAGGCAATTCGAGTTTCCCTCCAATGTTAACTCCGTTTGCGACAGCACCTTTTTGCATACAATAATTCGCAAGCTCAAAAATTGCAAATATTGGGGTTTTAGTTGCTTTGGAAATCGGTATCGCATCTCCCAAATGGTCACCATGACCGTGAGTAACAAAAATATGAGTAATATCTTCTTTTTTGAATTTACATATTGCTTTGGGATTTCCGGTTATAAAAGGGTCGATTAAAATGCCACTATTTTTTGACTTTACAAAAAATGCACTATGCCCGATGTAATTGATATTTATTGCCATAAACAATCCTTATTCAAATTAATATATCTAATCCAGTGTCGCAAGTGCTCACTTTTTCAATATGTTGTTCAAAATACATTATAGCAACAAATCAAAATCATATAAACGGATTGTTTTCAAATAGTAAAAAGTTACATATAATGATACTGTGGCTTTTAGTAGCATCAATCGAGTTATAACAGATTAGAAGATATCAATTATTATGGAAAAAATCCTTGTTGAAGAATTAGTACAATTTAAAATGCTGCCGTTTGATTTATATAATGAAAACGGAGAAAAGCTTGTAGCTGCCGGTGAAATACTTACATCAGGCAAACTGCTCCAACTTAGCCAATACGACACACTGTTTAAAATAACACCACAAACTCCTCCTGTACAACAAACATCTGCACCAACTCAACCTACACCAGTTCAAAAAACTGAGTTTGAACAACAAAAAGAATCTTCTGAGTTAATTGCCAAAGCTCCTAAAGAAATTGTTTTTGATAGAACAGTAAATAAAAAATCTAAATTTAGAGCTCAATCTCAAGTTGATATGAAAACCTATTATGCAACAACAATGTTTGCATTGAAAGAAAATGCCAACAAAGATGCTGTGCAAATGGTTGATGAAATTAAAGATAAAATTCTTGATGATGTTCAAGGTGTTATTTCAGATGTAAAATTTTGTTCACAGTTAAAATTACTTGGCAATTATCAGGATTGTCACGCATTAAACACATCTATCCTTGCAACAGCAATGGGTTTTAAATTGGAATATGACGAAGATGTTATAGAAAAACTTGCGACCTCTGCTTTGTTGCATGATATTGGAACAACAAGACTTCCTAAAGAATTGCTTGAAAAAATTAATCTTTCACAACAAGATACGAAAATATTCCAAACACACACACAGATCGGATATAAAATATTAAAATATGAAATGGGACTTCCTGAAGAAATTTGTCTTGTTGCTCTGGAACACCACGAGAACAATGACGGTTCGGGCTATCCTTTTAAACTATCGGGAGAACAAATTTCACCGCTTTCTCGTGTAGTAGGTTTGTGTAGCTTTTTTGATGATTTAACCTCTAACAGAACTCCACATAAAGTTAAAAACACAAAAGAAGCCCTGCGTATCATGCTGGAAGTAGGCTCTAAAAAATTCTTCCCTGAACTCTTATACAAATTTGTAAACATGTTTAACTACAATGACCTTGAGTCTTATGATGAGATGATGCAACAATGAAAGTAAGTGTTATCGGCGCAGGACTGGCTGGTTGTGAAGCCGCATTACAACTGGCAAAAAGAGGTATAGAAGTTGATTTGTATGAAATGCGCCCCAAAAAAACCACAGGTGCACACTCAACACAAAATCTGGCAGAATTTGTTTGCAGCAACAGTCTTGGTTCTTTAGATCCGACAAACGCAAGCGGACTTTTAAAAGCAGAAATGTCAGCTCTCGGTTCTTTTCTTATTAAGGCAGCAAAAGAATCACAAGTACCGGCCGGCAACGCTCTTGCAATTGACAGAGTTGTGTTTTCAAAAAAAGTTGAAGAACTCATAAACCAATCAGGAAAAATTAATTTAATAAGAGAAGAAGTTACAAAAATTCCGACAGACATACCCGTAATACTTGCTTCAGGTCCATTAACCTCAGATTCTCTTGCCGAAGACATAAAAACTTTTACAGGCGCAGAACATTTGCATTTTTTTGATGCAATTGCTCCAATTGTAGAAAAAGATTCCATAAACTTTGACAAAGCTTTTTATGCAAGCCGCTACGACAAAGGTGAAGCGTCTTACATAAATTGTCCGATGAACAAAGAAGAATACGAAAAATTCTATAATATATTGATAAATGCGCCTAAAATTGAGCTTAAAGAATTTGAAAAAAATGCAAAATTCTTTGAATCGTGTCTGCCAATAGAAGTCCTTGCTTCTCGAGGAACTGACACGCTAAGATTCGGTCCGATGAAACCTGTAGGTTTAATCGACAAAAGAACAGGAGTGGAAAATTATGCGGTTGTCCAACTAAGGCAAGATGATAAATCGGCAACAATGTACAACCTTGTAGGCTTTCAAACAAACCTGAAATGGGGAAGCCAAAAAGAACTTTTACATTCAATTCCGGGGCTTGAAAACGCAAACATACTACGTTACGGTGTAATGCACCGTAATACATTCATAAACAGCCCTGAAATCCTTTATCCGACCTTGCAGTGCAAAAAACGTAAAGATTTATTCTTTGCGGGACAGCTTACAGGTACGGAGGGCTACACTGAATCTATAGCAACAGGCATGCTTGCAGGCATTAATATGGCAAACTTTTTGCAAGATAATGACTTGTTGGAATTATCAAAAGTTACTATGCTCGGAGCATTAACTCATTATATTTCCGACAACGAGCAAAAACATTTTCAACCGATAAACTCAAACTGGGGCATTGTTGAAGAATTAAATGTTGATAAAAAAATTAAGAAAAACAAAAAACTCAAAAACGAAATGTTGTCCAATCGCTCATTAGAATATCTGAAAAACTTATTAACTGTTTAATTCTTTTATAATTTGAGAATGTAAAGCTCCCGCACGAGAAAGATGAGCAACCAAAGTTTCGTATCTTTCGTCCTGCTCGCCAAACGGTATTTGCATATTAACAAGTTCATCAACAGACTTGTTGATTTTATTGAGTCTGCCAAGAGTATCTCGTACCATCAAAGAACGTACTAGCGGTGTAAAATGCTGCAACAATTTTGAAGTACGCAAAAACTTTTTAAATCTTTTACGAATATTTTTTTTGATTTTTTGAGGCAATTGCAACAAATTAGAAATTACGCTCACAAGTTGAGTTTCCGTATTATGCGATTTATATTGCGCCAACAAAATTTCCCTGTTTTGCATGAGAATCTTTTTTTGTCTTAACAAATCTTTTTTTTGGACTTCATCTTTAATTGTATCCGCAACGATAATTTTTTCATTTAACGATTTTATTAAAACTTCTATATTGTCAATTTTCTTTTCCAGTTTTAATTCAACGTCATCAAGAACATTGTATGCCGCATCTTCAAGCATGGAAGAATCCAAAGAATTAAGGCGTTTTGGTAAAACAACCGATTTAAAAGCAGCTTCCGGATTCAACGAATTTGCACCCAAAGTCAAAGGATTACCTTTGCCTACACAATCATATTTTTGCAGATTCACTGATAATTGCTGCGTAGTAAACCTAAAAAAATTACTATTTTTATTCTGTTGTTTTTGTTGTTCTTCTTTCATACTTAACTATTGTAACAATCAAAAAAAATTGTGCCAATTGTAATTTATTTTTTAAAATTTTTAAAGAAATTGATTATGTCTTTTCTTTTTACAAATGCCAACACTGCCACGCCTATGGCTAAAACTGCTGTTAAAAACTTTTTAAAAGTTTTTCTATTACTTTTTGTTTTGTCAGAAGGTATTTTTTTTGAAGCTACGACCTGTAAAGCTTCATTAAAATAATTATCTCCTTTTTTTAATTCATCGTAAAAAGAATACGGCCTAATGGTTTGAGGGTTAACAACAAAACGACCTGCCTTAAGTTGATTCGAAACGGAATTTAAACCCGAAGCCGCAGGCGGTTGAGATATTTGCACAGAGGACATTGATTCTGTCATAGTTTCCCTTTCACACATCAATTTAAAATATACAAACCCGATAAAGCCAATTTATTGCATGATTTTATACAAATTGTTAAATTTGTTACAAAATAAAGCTTATAAAAATTATTATTAAACTTTTAATACCTGTTTTAAGTACAATATTTTTATAGAATAAAAAGGAAACTGTATGGATAGATTTGTCGGAATATTCGGGATTGTATTAATACTGGGAATCGCTTATGCATTATCAAACAATAAAAAAGCGATATGTCTAAAAACAATTATCCCCGGTTTTATTTTACAAATTGCACTGGCAATTTTTGTTTTAAAAATTCCTCTCGGACAAAAAATATTTCATGCAATCGGATTGTTTATCCAAAAAATCCTTGATTTTTCAAACGAAGGCGGAAACTTTGTTTTTGGTGTATTAACAAACAGTCCAGAGAAAATGGAAGAAGTTTTCGGTGCAGGTGCAGGATTTATTTTTGCACTCAAGCTAATCCCGACAATTATATTTATACTTATACTTGTAAACATACTGTATTACTACGGCATAATGCAACGTGTAATTGAATTTTGCGCAAAGCTTATGTACAAACTGATGAACGTATCGGGTGCGGAATCTTTATCAAACATAGCCTCAGCTTTTGTCGGTCAAGTAGAAGCGCAAATTATGATTAAGCCATATCTTGCAACAATGACTATGTCAGAACTTCTTGCCTCCATGACAGGTTCAATGGCATGTATTGCAGGCGGTGTAATGGCGCTGTATGTAAGCATGGGAATTCCTGCTGAATATCTGCTTGCCGCTTCAATTATGGCGGCTCCAGGGGCGCTTGTGATTTCAAAAATCGTTTACCCCGAAACGGAAGAATCGCAAACAAAAAATGAAGTAAAAGTTGAAATTCAAAAAACTCATGTAAACCTGATTGATTCAATTGCACATGGGGCTTCTGACGGTATGAAAGTGTCCATAAACGTTATTGCAATGTTGATTGCGCTTACAGCTTTAATTTCCATGGTAGATTGGATTTTAGGACATGTAGGACTTTTTATGGCAAATGTTCTGCACTTAAATCTGTCGTTTATCCACATTGATTTGACACAACTTTCTTTAAAAGAAATTTTGGGCAGCATATTTTCTCTGTTTGCTCTTGCAATGGGTGTACCGTTTAAAGAAGCCGTTGATGTTGGCGCACTTATGGGTACAAAGCTTGTGTTTAACGAATTTATTGCATATCTTGATTTAACAACAATCAGAGAAACTTTAAGCCCCAAAAGTATTATTATTGCGTCTTTTGCTTTGTGCGGTTTTGCAAACTTAGGCTCTATTGCAATACAAATCGGCGGTATTGGTGAGCTTGCACCAAACAGGCGAAAAGACCTTGCCAAACTCGGTGTAAAAGCATTGATTTGCGGTACTCTTGCATCTTATCTTTCTGCTTGTATTGCAGGAATATTGTTGTAAAACGATAATCGTTATTCAATATACCGATAGAGCAAAAATGGAAAAAAACTTGGTGTAAAGTAGCAACTAATAAATTAAAATACAGATGGAAATAAAACCGTCTGTATTTTAATTTAGATAAAAATAATATTTTATTCAAAAACTTTAAATATTTTATTATTTACAGCAGAGGGTTTGAGATTGGAACAACGCAAGGTTTACTTGCACGCAGAAGGATTACGACTCTGCCGTTGTAATTTTGTTTAAGCACAGTTTATTTTTAAAATAAATTTTGACAGCCTGAAATGAAATGTAATGGATGCAAAATTTGTTTTAAAAATATTTACTGTGCTTTTTAATAACGCCGAGTTTCTTTCTTTTGGTTCGTTTTCTTTCTTTGCCTGCGAAACAAAGAAAGAAAATGAACGTAAAAAATATATTTATTCTTAAAATGTTTTTTCGATGATTTTTCAGCGACATGCTGCTGTAAAAATCACCTCTTTTTCTGTTCTTAATCACAACGGCAAAACCATACTACCGCTATGCGGTTTTGGTACACAGAGTATTATTCTTGAATAAAATATTATTTTTTGTCCAACTCTTCAAAAACTTTACGTATAACACCGTTATGACGGACAAGCAGGGAGTCTGCTTCTTTAAAACTAAGCCCGTACATTATGTATAAAATTGCGTGTTTAATTTTATAGCCGTTTTCGTTTAACACTCTTTCCGCTTCGGCACTATTACATCCCGCAATTTCTGAAACTATAGTTACGGCTCTGCGCTTAAGTTTTACGTTAGTAGGATTAACATCTATCATTAGGTTATGATAAGTCTTTCCTATTTTTACCATAGCTGCGGTAGATAACATATTCAAAACCATTTTTTGAGCAGTGCCTGCTTTCATTCTTGTTGAACCGCAAATTGCTTCTTCGCCCGTATCAGTAAATATAAAGCAATCTGCAAATTCTTTCATGGCGGCGTTTTTGTTGGAAGAAATCGCAATAGTATTGCATTTTTTCATTTTTGCAATTTTCAAAAAAGTCGTTACGTATTTTGCATTACCTGATGCCGAGATTGCAACAACAGTGTCATTATTACAGATATCATATTTTTCATAATCCTTGAGTGCAAGCTCCTCAGAATCCTCCGCACCTTCTATTGCTTCTCTTAATGCTCTGTCACCACCGGCAATAATCCCTTGTACCATGCCTGATGAAGTATTGAAAGTAGGCGGACATTCAGAGGCATCCAAAACTCCGAGCCTTCCACTTGTTCCCGCTCCCACATAAAACAATCTTCCGCCTTGTATAAAATTTTTCACAATAATATCAACGGCTTGTGTAATATCAGGAATACATTTTTCTACGGCAAACGCAATTTTTTTGTCTTCATTATTAATCATTGTCAACACATCGTATGTAGAAACAATATCTATATTAACCGTATTTTTATTTACAATTTCCGTTAAACTTGTTTTTCCCATGATGATTACCCTATATTACCCATTGAGATTACGCCCATAACAACTTTTTTTTCAGCTCCCGTACAGTTTGGCAAGTTGTTTGGAATATTTTTAATTGTACAATACCCTAACATTGCAAAAGCTATGGCTTCTTTAAATTTGTCATCTATACCAAAATCTTTATGTGTTTTAATCTCCATACCGCCCGTATATTCTTTTAAAAAGTTTAATAATACGGGGTTATACGCTCCGCCACCGCCTATAACAATTTCTTTTATGTCTGTTTTAGGCAGCACAAAATTTTTGTATGCATCAGCAATTGTTTTTGCAGTCAAAGCTGTAATTGTTGCGACAACATCATATTTGTTTTCGGGTGCGGTTTTTAAAAAATTTTGTACATATTCTTCGTTATATAACTCTCTGCCTGTAGATTTAGGCGGAAGTTTTGAATAATAAGGTTCTTTTAAAAGTTCTGTAAGCCATTTTTCATCTACTTTGCCCTGTTTCGCAATTTCTCCGTTTTTGTCATAAGGAAGATTGAAAAAGCGGTTAACAACGGAATCTATAAGCATATTACCTGCGCCCGTATCAAAGGCAAAGGTATCACACTTTGGCGACAATACCGTAACATTACCTATACCGCCAATATTTTGGATTACTCTTGGGATATTTCTTTTAAATATAAGTTCATCCGCAAAAGGCACTAAAGGCGCACCCTGTCCGCCTGCGGCAATATCACGTGAACGGAAGTCACCTATGGTTTTAATACCTGTTTCTTGCGCAATGACTGATATATTTCCGATTTGTAAAGTACTGCCCGTCGCAATTCCGCCCATTTCAATCACTTGCGGAATATGAAAAACCGTCTGCCCGTGAGTGGCAATAAAATCCACATCATCTTTATTTAAACCTGATTTTTCAACAAGCCCGTTTGCACACTTTGCAAAAAGTTTCCCCACAACAAAATCCATAAAACAAATATCTGAAGTATTTGCATTATTGTTTGCAAGTTGCAAAAGTTTTTTCCTGACATCATCAGGGTATTGCAAAGTGTGTGTATTAACAAGTTCAAAGTTAAAATCATCATCAATACGGACAATGGCTGCGTCAATCCCATCCATTGACGTTCCTGACATCATACCTATTGCTGTTTTATAATTTTTGTTCATACGCTAAATATGTTTTACAACTTCGTTTAAGTCAATTTTTAAACAGTGCAGTTCTTCACAGGTTGTTTGTCTTTTATCCCAAAGACACGGTCTGCAGTCACAGTTGTTTTTAATTGCAATAAATTGTTCATTATCGGGAATAAGCTTTTTGTCATCCGTAGGCCCAAAAAGCGCAAGTGTTTTTGTGCCAACGCCGACCCCGATATGCATTGGTGCGGAGTCCGAACAAATCAAAACTTCTGCCCTTTTGGTTAATTTTGCCAAATCCATGATGTTTTTTGTTGTACCGTAAAGATTTTCAAAATTTGGGGCATCACCAATAATTTCGACTATCTTTTCAATACAATCCTTATCATCAGGTCCGCCGATAAGATATACTTTTTTACCTGTTGCAAGCACTTTTTGCACAAGTTCTGCCCAGATTTCGGGAGTCCAAGTCTTAACCATGTTTTTAACAACACTCATTTTGCTAACTCCCGGATGAATAAGAACGGAATTCGGTTCTTTTTCTATCTCTCCCGCATCAATTTGAGGATATAAAGTCACATTTTTTGTAACAGGAGTAACAAGTTCATGATACATAAACGAAGCATAACGTTGTTGGTCAAGTTTTACAGCCTTTGTGAGCAATTTTTGGCTTAAACTGCCTGTATCAAAGCCATATCGTTTTTTTATACCGGTTAAAAACAAAAGTATGGGAATAAGCTTGTTTCCGCCTGAAGAAAACACCATGTCATACCCGCCAAAAAACGATTTTGCGACAAATTTTATCAACTCAAAATACTTGTGTTTGCCTTTAATATCAACGCACATCACATCATCAATCATATTGGTTAAATCTTTTACAGATTTACTTCTCGGTTCTAATGCAAGTGTAATTTTAGAATTCGGAAATTCTTTTTTTATGCTTGAAATAGCGGGCAAAAATAAAATTTCGTCACCGATACCGCCAAAATTTACCATTAATATTTTTTCAGGTTTTTTCATATATAATCCAACTTTATTTTTTACTTTGCATAGTCACCCTGAATTTATTTGACTGCTTTTCAAAAATCTTTTTTTTATGAAAAATGTCCGATTTTTCAAAGAGTCACAACATCTTTGCGATTCTGAAACAAGTTCAGAATAACAAAAAGCAAAAAACTTTAACTTAGCCTAAAACGGTTTTGTTTGGCTGAGTTTGTTTCTTAATTCTCTAAACCTTGCAATATCTTCCTGTGCTTTGGATGATTCTTTAAACACAACCTGAGATGACGGATGAACCATCAAAACGTAATCCATGTGGATTTCAAGGAAGTTGTAACGTCTTGGAGGTTGATTTGTGTTACGTGGGTAAATTTCCACGTTTGTCACCGCAAGGAATCTTCTTTCTTTATCGTTCAAAAGGTCTGTTAATTCACGGTTTGTGTTTGTATATTTTGATACGTGAACAGTACCTTTAATGTCATGATCTACTGTTAAAATGCATACTTCTATAGGAATTGTATCGTTATGTTTTGCCATTTTTCCACCCGAATAATCTTGTATACAGGAATTATATTATAATTTTTCGCTTACTGCAACGACTTTAATTATTTAATATCTTATGAGATTCTTCGGCTCCGCAAAAATTCTTTTACACAAATTAGACATAAAGAGTTGTATTATATTTTATCAACATTTTGCAATTTAAAAAGTTCATACGTGTTTTTCATCAAAGAGCAAATTGTCATTGGCCCTACACCTCCGGGGACAGGAGTTATAAAGCTTGCTTTTTCTTTTACGTTTTCAAAATCGACATCTCCGCACAACTTTCCGTCATCAGTTCTGTTCATGCCGACATCTATTACAACAACACCATCTTTTACCATATCCGCAGTAACAAGATTTTTGCACCCTGCCGCACAAACAAGTATATCCGCCTGTTTTGTATATTCAGCAAGGTTTTCTGTTTTGCTGTGACAAATCGTTACCGTTGCATTACGATTCAAAAGCATTTGAGCACAAGGTCTGCCGACAATATTTGAACGACCGATAACTACTGCTTTTTTACCTTCAACGGAAATATTATACTTGTCCAATAAAGTCATTATCCCAAAAGGTGTACAAGGATACACATAAGGCTTTTTGCCCGAAGCAATTTGTCCCGCATTATACGGATGAAAACAATCCACATCCTTTATGGGAGAAATTTTTTCCAAAACCTCATTGGTATTAATATGTTCAGGCAAAGGAAGTTGTACCAAAACAGCATTTACGGAAACATCATTATTCAAATTTTCAATTGCACTTAAAAGCTGTTCTTGTGTCGTATTTTCAGGCATTTCAATAACATTGGAATCAAAACCCAATTGCGCTGCTTTTTTCTTTTTTAGGTTAACGTAAATTTTGCTTGCAGGGTCTTCTCCCACAATAATAACTGTCAGCGAAGGTTTTTTATCTTCAGTACAAACAGCTTGTGCAAGCTTTTCTAAAATTTGTTGTGATACATATTTCCCGTCAATTATTTGTGTCATTGATTTTTTTAGTTCCTTGCCTGAGGTAAATTCAATCTAAAATACAAAGATTTTATGGAATCTTCCACGACTTTTGAATTTTTGCTTATGGAATTTTCTTCAAGTTCTTTGTCGTGAGGAATTACCCCTAACACTTCTACACTGTATTTGTTGAGATAATCCTGTACTTTGTTATATTGTATATTATTTACATTGTTGAGCACAAGAGCCATTTGTCCGCCTGCTGCGTATTTTGCGGAAAACTCCTCCACACGCTGCGCAAGAAAAATAGATTCTTCCGTTGCTCCTGCAATAATCAAAGTTACGTCCATAGGAATATCCACAAGCTGATGAAGATATTTCAAATCAAATTCGCAATCAAAAACCACAATATCATACCGATTTATCAATTTGATAACGGCATCGCTGATTTGTCCCGTAATAGGACATCTGCAATCTTTTGAAGGAACAAGCCACGATACAACAAGGTCAACATTTTCCTCTACTTCAACAATAATATCTTCTAATGCCCATTCAATGTATTCCTGTTTTGTCATTCGGGAAGGAATACCCGTTTTGTACTCATGTTTTCCGCTTCTGATACCGTAAATTGTGTTACGCACATCCATTCCGTAGCTGTGAGCAAGCTCGGTTGAAAGGTCGTTATCAAACAACAATATTGACTTTTCGGGATATGTTTCCTTTAAAACTTTAACAAAATTTTTAGTTATAGTTGTTTTTCCGCTTCCGCTTTTGCCTGTAATTGCTATTGATAAAGTCATTAAATTACCCCGTATTTTTGTTTTAATTTGTCAGAAAGTTCGTTCACCAATGTCATTGCTTTTTGAGCAAGTTCCATAGACAGCCCACCCGCACCGCAAGAGGGAGTAAAAAAGCTTTGTTTTATTATTAAGTCTTTACTCATTGATGATTTTTTTACCAAATCATCAACTGCATCTTCAAACTTTTGTTCCAGTTCTTCGATATTTGTTTTTGCAAGAGCATCTTTGTCCAATGTGGGTACAATTCCCCAAGCAATATAACCGCCTTTGCTCAGAAATTTTTCAATTTCGTTAATATGAGCATTCAAACTTTTTGTGTAAGAATACGCATCAAAGTTGATTATATCAATATCGGAATCCGTTAACACGGACCAATCGGCTTTACCGCAGCAATGAACTGCACTAATTGCGCCAAAATCTTTTATGATATCGGAAATTTCTTTTAACATTCCGACAACTTCATCACGTTTTACCGTCATAAATGCCGATGTACCCAGTTGTGACAATACGGGTTCATCCATAAACATAATAACTTTTGTATCGGGGTTGGCTTTTTTCACCTGTTCAATCTGCCATATAGCCTTTAAGGTTAAACCTTTTACCAAAACTTCACGATAAGTTTCGTCATAAAACGCACATACGTTTTCCGAATCACAAAGGCTTGTGCCGAATGAAAAAGCACCGATAATTTGACATTTTGCAAAAGCATAATTACTGTTTTTAATTTTATCTAAATATATCGGAATAGCGCTTGTATAAGGTGATGTAATTGCATATTTATCAAGGTTGGTCAAATCTTTTTCGTTAACAACGGATTCATAATCCATGAAAAATTCTTCCAACTGTTCAAAGAATTCATCTGACTGTGCATCGTAATAGTATTTACAGTTCTTTTCATCATACACAATCCCGGGAATGCCTTGAATATATTGAACAGTCATATCTTCTTTTTTATTCACCCCCGCAAGTTGAGGCCAAAAAGGAATTTCTTTAAATATATCAAAAACAAATGCCATTGCCTCATTTACATTTTTGTGCGGTAGACTACCTATTGCTGTGGATTTAAATGTCAATGTAGCCAAGTAGTTTTACTCCTCGTGTGTAGTTGCTTAGATAATTTTACTAAAAATATTACTTGCGGGCAAATTGTGTGTTGATAATATGTGTTATGCGAAGATGTTGTTTTTACAATGTGTGAAGACACAAAGCAAGGTTCCCTTGCACGCCGAAGGCGTAGTACGGCTTTGCCGTTGTAACCTTGATTAAGCACAGTTTGTTTTTAAAATAAATTTTGACAGCCTGAAATGAAATGGAATGGATGCAAAATTTGTTTTAAAAATATTTACTGTGCTTTTTGATAATGCCGAG
>CAMEWS010000030.1 GCA_945946765.1 uncultured Clostridia bacterium | reverse complement strand
ATAGATTAGCCGCACTAGTCACTATTTGCTAATCACAAAAACTATCTTTGTTTTAAGCTTATCCGTGACGCCATTTTCTTTAGCTCGCCCCAGCTCGCTAAGAAAAGAAGGCAAATCCGCTGTCTTGGATTTGCTTTGCGCTCGTTGCTGTCGTTGACTTCACTTCGTTGTCGTCAACTTCGCACTCGCTTACCGAGTTAACTCACTTCGTTCGTGTCACTCGTCCGCAAATCCGCAAAAAAAAGGGCAAAACTTTGTATATCCCTTTGAATATCCCGTAACGCCCGTAAAATAAATAATGGTAAGTCTTTTTTATGTCATTCTGAGCTGAGCGAAGAATCTCACCAACATGGCGATTCATCGGTCACTTTGTGACCTCTGAATGACGATTTGTTTAAATATAATCCAACAATGATTTATTGGATATTAATGAATAAGCTTGCATAGAAGCTTGCATTGCATAAGTTTGTTGTACAAGCTCGGAAATTGTTTCAGGCAAGTTTATTTCACCTATTTCTGCATGTTTTGAAGTTAATGTCAGTTTTGATTCTTCTAGAATATTTTCTGTCATTGTTAATTTTGCAGCTGTAGAGCTGTGTTTTGCCTGAATTTGTGAAATATGTTTAATACCGTCTTGAATATTATCAAGCTCATTTTTTACTGCTTCATTGTCCATTGGAGTTGTATTCATAATTGCGTTTAACTCTCCCAAAACCTTGAACAATCCCGAGCTTTTTGTCGGATCTTGAGAATCATAAGTTCCGAATATACTGTCCCCTGCACTGTTTAATTCTATTTTTACATCATCGGAAATGTCCAAAGAACGTTGATAACCTGCGGAGTTGCCTTCGGGAGTGCCATTATAAACAATACTTCCGTCGTCAGTCATTGTGAACGGTTGAGTGGTCACATTTGTTCCCGCAAAGATATATTTTCCGTCATATTGTGTGTTTGCAAGGTCTATGATGTTTTGGGTAATTTGTTCCATTTCGATTGCGCAGGCTTTAAAACCTTCTTCACCGCTCGGTGTGTTTGCAGCTTGAATTGCAAGTTCGTTTAGTCTTTGCAATTTTTCAACAATGGTTGAAAACACTGAATCTTGTTGATTTATTTGTGTTCTTGCATCGTTAATGTTTTTTGTATATGCCTCAATTTCTGAGAGTTGTTTGTCTATTCTTAACAAATCTGCCGCATCAATCGGGTTTTCCGAAATATTTTGATACTTTAATTGATTCGGGTCATTTATTTTGTTATACAACTCGTACAGCCTGTTTTGTTGTGAAGTTATACCGTTTATTAAGTTTGTGTTGGATGTTGTTCCTGCTGATCTTACAATCATATTTTATTCTCCGATTGTTGTTTTATTTAACTTACTTCGTCCGTATCACTCGTTTGTAAATTCTTTATTTTCCGAGTTGAACTATCAGTTGTAAAAGTTCGTTTGCTGTGTTGAACACTCTTGCCGATGCTTCATAAGAACGTTGATATCTTATCAAATCTGCAAGTTCTTCATTTAAGTCTACTCCGTAGAGAATGTCTCTTTGAGAGCTTGCTTGTTCTGTTATCGCATCTTGGGCATCTTTTGCATTGTCCAGTGATGCGATATTTGAACCGATTTTTGACACAAGACCCGACAAGTAGTCCGTAATACTAAGACCTTCTCCGGGTGGATTTGTAAGGCTTAACCCCGTCAGTTTCCCTTTTGCAAGGTTGTTAAATAAGTCCATGTTACTTGCGTTGCCTACCGCTCTGTCATCATAATCTGCTTTTGTTGTATCGATTCTTGCGGTAGCAACAAGTGATGTATCGTTTACGATATCAGGATTTATTTGAATATTACCTGCCGTAAAGTTGGTGGAACCGTCTTTTGTTACAAACATGGGTGTTTGGGATTCCAAAAGTGTCCCGTCAGGACCAATGTATAGCGGAGTTCCGTTTGCATCTTTTTGTGTTTGGATTCTGTTCATTTCTTCTGCAAATACACTTGCTAGTTTATCCAAATCGTTTAGTACGGATTTGTATCCAAAGGAATTTCCGCTACCCATTTCGATAATCGCACCGATAGCGCTATGTTCAAATGCCCCTGTCACATCATCGGCTTTGACTGTGCCGTCTTTGTTTAAAAGTTGAATTTTAACAGGGTTGTCTGCATCTCCTGTTTGAACAGCTTGAACATCAAGAACTTTTTCTCCGCCTTTCACAACGGAAAAACCGTCTATAAGAACATTTACAGTACCGTTTTCATTTGTCGTTGTGGTTAACGGCATCAATGAAGAAAGTTCGTCAAGTATTGCTTGTTGTTGGTCTTTAAGGTCACTTGAAACGCTTCCTTCGTTTGAGTTTTGATTAATAACTTTGTTGATTGTTGCAAGTTGCTCTAATTTCGTGTTTAATTGATCAACATTTGTTGAGAGTAAGGAATTTTTAAAACTGTCTTCGTCATCAAACTTGCCTACTGCTTGCTCCATGTATCCGTTAATTTTATTTGCCATCCCGTTAAGCATATCGGAAACATTTTGTGCGGCATTTACAAAAGCGAGTTTGTAAGCGGCATTTGTCGGGTCGCCGCTTAGGGCTTCTGATGCTTTAAAAAACTCGGAAAACATTGATTGCAAACCTGTATTGCTTAATTCATTGCTTAACAAGTTATCAATATTGCCTGTCATACCGCCGATTTGGTTATAATATTCGCTTGCTGTGTTTTGTCCTCGAAAATTATTATCCGCCCAATCGGAACGCTTACTGGAAATTCCTGCGATTTCTGCGCCATGACCGACTTTGAGGTTTGAAAATTTTGAACACCAGTTGAAAGTGTCGTAAGCAGGTAAAGCTGCAAAATCAACACGTTGTTTTGTGTAATTTTGTGTGTTCATATTGGCAATGTTGTTACTCACAACGTTCAATGCAATCTGGTTGTTGGTTATAGATTGCTTGCCTATATTCATTATTCCCAATAATGTTGATGTCATTTAAAGTCCCTTTATTGTGTTATTTGGTTTTTTATTTGTCACCCTGATTTATTTTAGCGCCGCCCTGACTTTGCGATTCTTAAACAAGTTCAGAATGACATCAAATAGTTTGTTGGTTAGAGGTTTTATCCTTCTTCTACAATAGAAGACATTTCCAGTTGGTCTTTTGTTATGTTTTGTCCTCTTTGATTGTATTCATTTGTTATCGGTTTTAGTCCTCTTATGATGATTTCCAAAGTTTTGTTTGTAACATGCATACCGTGTTTTAAGAGTTCCATGTTTGTATTTTCGAGTTTGTACAATCTTTGTGCCAACTCGTTCACTTCAAGTTTTTTACTTTCCAATTTTTCCGCAGCAGATTTGTCTTGTTCTTTTATTTTGTTGATAATATCTGTCATTGAACAAGTCGGAATATCCATTGCTTTTGTTAGTTTTTGTCTTGTTTCAAAAGCGTTGTGCAGCATTTTGTAAGAATCGGAAATTTTTGCATCCACATCATAAAGGTTTGTACTTTTGCCGCTGATTAGTATTTCTCTTTTGTCGGTGTACAATTTTTCGATGTTTTTGTAGCCGTCGATTTCCTTATCAATCAGGTTTTCTAAAGTTTGAATTTGTTCTTTTATCATCGCTCTTCCCCTTTAGTTGAATTTTGTTTTATGCAAGATATTCCACAATAACGCTTCTGCCGTAACTTAGTCCGTATTTAATATCATCGTCCGTTAGTGCTTCTTCGTTTACGCCTTGCATCATTTGTGCATATTTTTTAATTTCATCTACATTTTGAGATTTCAAAATATCGTTATCCGCAAGGTCAATTCCGTTGCTTGTTTCGGGTTCTTTAAGCTGTGGCTCAACGGGTGTTGCTGCTTTTATGTTTCTAAACGCATTTGCTGCGCTTAAAAGTTGTATTGCACTTACGTTTGAATTTACTTGACCTAACATTTAACTTATATCTCCTTGTCGACTTTTTTGTATTCTTTGCCTGTTGTTTGTGTTATTTCTTCAGGCTCCGGCGGTAATGATTTTTCCATCTGGCTGTAAATCTGTTTTGCAAATCCGACCGTAGAATAAGGATTGTGTGCAATTTGACGTCCGACCTCCTGATGAATAAAGGATTTAAATTTGTCCATATATTTGTTGTCATTGCCAAAAATTCCGCCTTCTTTGTCCACTGTTTTGTCCAGTGCGGAAATCATTTTTGTCACAAATATTGCCTCAAATTCTTTTGAAACTTTTTCTAATTGGGCTTTTTGAGATTTGAGTCTTTTGATATTATCAAGGGTTTGAACATCGTTGTTTACAATGTCAGGTGATAATGCTGCTGTTTGTGATGTGATGAATGACATTTATATTACCTGTATTTCTGCTTGCAAGCTTCCTGCTTCTCTCAACGCTTGCATAATTGAGATTAAATCGATTGGTGCAACACCGATTGTATTAAGCGCACGTACCAAGTCGTTCAGCGTGCTGTTTGCAGCCATTGTTACAAGGCTTCCTGCGCCTTTGTTTACGGAAACGGAACTGTTTGCAAAGGCTACGGTAGAACCGCCAGAGAATGATTCAGGTTGAGAAACCTGATTTGTTGTTTGAACGGTTACTGTGATATTTCCGTGAGCAACCGCTGCGGGTAACAGTTTAACTTCGCTTCCGATTACGATTGTTCCCGTTCTTTCGTTTACCACAACTCTGGCTTTGTCGTTTGTTGCATCAACAGTCATGTTTTCTAAGATAGAAAGAAATGCGATTCTGTCTTCGTTGAATTTTGCAGGGATTGCAACTCTTATGCTTGAACCGTCAACGGCTTTTGCCGAAGTAACGTTTCTGTTTATTGTATTTGCAACTCTTGTTGCCATAGTGTAGTCAGATTTGTCTAAAAGTAAGGTTAAAGAATTTTCATCTCCGATTGTTGTATTGATATCTCTTTCAACAATACCGCCTCTTGGGATTCTGCCTGTTGTTGTGATAGCGGTTCTTGTGCTTGAGCCGTTGGAATCTTTTGAAATACCGCCTACGGAAACAGGGCCTTGACCTATGGCAACGATTTCACCGTTGGGCGCTCTCAATTGTGTTTGAATCAATACACCACCTTCAAGGCTCTTTGCGTCCGCCATTGTTGATACGGTCAAATCGATTTGGTCACCGTTTTTTGCAAACGGAGGAACTGTTGCCGTTACCAAAACAGCTGCTGTAGAACCTTTTTGGATGTAGTTTGATTGTTCAATTACCGTACCGAGGTTTTGTAATAACATTTGGTTGGTAATTTGTGTAGAACGTGAGTTGTCGCCTGTACCCGGTAAACCTACAACAACACCGTAACCTACAAGCTGGTTGTTACGCACGCCTTTTACGTGGGCTATGTCTTTAATGCGTACCATCGTAGACATTGCTTCCGAAGACACCATGCCTGTTATCATTGCTATTACGAGTATTAATTTTAACAGTTTTTTCATTTTTTTACCTTTTGTTGTTATGTTGAGGCTGAAAGCCGAAACATTTCATAATTTAATTAGTTTTTTAGGGCTGTCCCTTTCAATTGTTAGAACAAGTATTTTACCGCTCTGTTGATAATACCTTCGTTGCCTGCTCTTGTTACGGCGCCTTTGCCCGCAAGTGCAAACTGGAAGTTAGCTACGTTTTTGGAACTTACTTGACCTTTTTGGTCGATAAATCTCGGGTCTACAACACCGCTAACCAAAAGGTCTACTCTTTCTCCTCCGTTTAATAAAGTCTTTTTGCCTTGTACCATAAGGTTTCCGTTAGGCAGCATTTGTACAACCTGTACGGTTACGGAATCGCTGATGCCCATTGTTCTGTTATTAGAAGTTGAACTGTCAACCGAGTTTGAACCGCCAAAGTTGTTGAACTGGTTGTTTAATGGTGTTCCCGGAAGAATTTTATTTACAAGGTTTGTAAAGTTATCAACCGTATTTGATGAACGTTCGGAAGCATAAGTTAAAGAATCTTTGAAGTTGATGCTTTCACTCAAAACAATTGTAACAATATCACCTACGGAACGGGCTCTTACACCGCCAAACAGTGATTTAGGCTCTGCATAAAAGGATTGAGAAGCACCGAGTACAAACAATGATTCCGCTTTTACGCTTTGTACACCCTGTACAAACATCATTAAAGCTGCAATTGTTATTATTATTTTTGTAATTTTTGTTTTATCAAATCCCATTTATATTTTATCTCCCCTTAAAACCTTTTATATTTGTACAAGCACCTGATTTATTCCCGTAACTTTGCCTGTATAAATTTTGTTAAAACGTTTGTTTTTAACCTGAATAATATCTCCTTTACTTCCCTGACAGAGTGCAATTCCTTCTACCGCAACATTTATATTTGACTCTGTTCTGAAATTTACCGTTACCGTTGCATTTTTTACCACATCGGGTTTTGAAGTTGTGTAGCGTTTGCTAATCATGTTTCCGGGATAAAAAACTCTTGTTGCAACGAGTTCTTTTGTCAAATCCTCTGCGCTTACGGTGTTTTCGAGATTGCCCACGATGTTCATTCTCTTAAATTCAACTGCTTGAAGTGGAATAACTTTATCACGTTGAATTATTTCTTTTGCAACCGCAACGTATTTGAAAGCTTTTGTTTCTAAAGGTACGTAATAAGTTTTTGCATAGTTTCCGTTGACCTTAATATTTACTTTTTTAAATTCTTTTGCGCTTATGGTTTGATATCCGTTTGATACAATTTCTACGGTAATTTTTCCGTCAGGAAGCTCAAAAGATTGCAAAGGAAGATGACCTACGGTAACTTCGCAATCATCGAGGTTGTATTTTTGAAGGTCTTTTACTGCTTGAGCTGCAACTATGCTTTTGAATTTTTCGGCAGAAAGAGTTTGGGCAAAACACTGCTGTGTCAGTCCTGTTATCATTGAAATTATTAATAATGTTTTAATTAAGTTTTTCATTTACTCTTTCTGTTTTTTGTTGATGTTTTGTTTGTTTATCGTCATGTTGAGGACAAAGTCTGAAACATCTCATCATTTTGAAAGTTAATCAAGATTATGAGATTCTTCGGTCAAATTGTGACCTCAGAATGACGTCTATTTACTATGTTGCTATTTGGTTAGTTGTTCTGAGAATATCAGATGCTGCAGTGATGATTTTTGAGTTAGTTTCAAAAGCTCTTTCCGCTTTGATAAGGTTAATCATTTCATCTACAATTTGTACGTTAGAACCTTCCAAAAATGCTTGTTGAATAGAACCAAGACCGTCTTGGTCAGGTGTTCCGGGGATTGGAGTACCTGATGCGGGAGTTTCCACAAACAGGTTGTGTCCGATAGAAAGCAAACCTGCGGGGTTTTGGAATCTTACAAGCTGGATTTGACCAACGATTGTTTGGGTGTTGTCGTTACCGACTTTTACGGAAACGTTACCGTCCGGTGTAATGTTTACCTCAGTGGTGTTTTGAGGTACGGTAATTTGCGGCTGTAAAAGATAACCGTCTGATGTACAAAGCTGACCTACGGCATCAGGTGCAAAAGAACCGTCACGAGTATAAGCAAGAGTACCGTCAGGTCTTACAATTTGAAAGAAGCCTTCACCTTCGATTGCCATATCGTATTTTCCGCCTGTGTTTTGCATTACACCACCTGTCATAATCTTACGGGTTGCGGAAGTTTTTACACCAAGACCGATTTCAACACCCACAGGTTGATATGTACCTTGTGTAATCATAGCCCCCGGTGTTCTTATTGCCGTTGAAAGCAAGTCTTGAAATTCTGCTCTGGACTTTTTGAACCCTGTTGTGTTTACGTTTGCAACGTTGTTAGCCACAACGTCCAAATTGTTTTGTTGTGCTATCATACCTGTTGCTGCTGTAGTCAGTGATCTTAACATTTTATTTTATCCTCCCAAGGGTAAATTCTTTTTTTATTTGTCATTCTGAACTTGTTTCAGAATCTCTATATTTGTCTACATATTCACTCTGCCCAGTGAAATTGCCTGTGATATATGGTTTGATTTTTCTTTTACAAATGTACTTAGAGTTTCGTAATTTCTTGATACATTGATTGAGTTAATCATTTCGTTAATTACGTTTGCGTTGGAAAGTTCTATAGTTCCTTGTTGCACAGTGAATTTTTGTGCTTTTATTTCAGGGTTTGTTGTGATGTCTTTTGGCACATACATAGAAGTTCCGACCGCCATCATTTCGTCTTTGTTTGCAAAATCGAAAATACCTATTTTTTGTAATGCTGTTGCGTTTTCTTTTTTCATTGCAACGATTGTACCGTCTTCATTTATGACTAAATCTCTTGCCGAGCCGACATTTAACTCTGTAAGATTTAATTTAATGGGTTGGTTAACTTCGTCTAAAACCACATTGCCTTGCATATCGGTAAGAAGGTTTTGTGAATTAATACAGAAAGCTCCGTTACGTGTGTACATTACAGACCCGTCAGAGGCTCTCAATTTGAAGAAACCGTCACCTTCAATACCTACATCGAGAGGGTTTTCTGTTCTTGAAAGTGTTCCTTGTGAAAACTCGTGTACAAGTTTATGTGTAACACTTCCCATACTTATTTCGCCGACTAATCTGCCGTCATGGTTTTTGGGGTTGTTACGTTCAATCGGTTCTTCAATCAAAGCGTTGTATACGTTGCGGAAGGACAGACCTTCTTTTTTGTAGCCTGCTGTATTTACATTTGCTATGTTGTTGGCAATGGAGTCTTGAAAGTCAATAAGGCTCATCATACCTTTTGCCGCTATGTCTATGCCTCTTGATATCATTGTTGACCTCCGCTGTATTTTTGATACATGCTCATGATATTTTTTACGTAATTTTGTGTTTCTTTGTAAGGAGGAATTCCGTTGTATTTTGCAACTGCGTTAGGACCTGCATTGTATGCTGCAAGCGCAAGTGATTTGTCGCCGCCGAACCTGTCCAACAAACCTTTTAAGTATTTTGTACCTCCCGCAATGTTTTGTTCGGGGTCATAAGCATCTTTTACCCCAAGAGAACTTGCTGTTGCAGGCATGAGTTGCATAAGACCCATTGCACCGCAGTGAGAGGTAACTTTTGGTTGGAATCCCGATTCTTGTTTAATTACTGCTTTTACAAACGCACTGTCCAAACCGTTTTTTGCGGAATATTGTTCTATTAATGCATCTATGTCAGCATTTCCGCTTGAACCGGATGTGCGATTAGAGGCAAGATTACTTGAAAAAATTTTGTCAGCAAAAGGAGTATCTTTTGGTTTTTCAGGCATTTTAGCATCAAGAATTTTTTGGAAATCCTGACTTGATTGCGGGGTTTCCATGCCAAAAGAGGACAAGCTGTTGAATGTGCTTTCAATAGCCTGCATACGTCTTAGAGTAATATCTAATCCTGTAAGTTCCACTATTCTTTTTTCCTACCCAAGTTTTCTTACCATTATTTAGGGACCTTATAATCCCTCATAAATAAATTACTTTATTTAGAGTATTTTCTCATCAACCCGTTGGATGAATTTTTTTTTGCCGTATAGACCATGTGGTTAATAAAATATATAAGTGGTTGAAAAATTACGCAGTCAGTAATTTCAACCCCATGTTGATGTGCGTTAAAACGCACACTACTTGCTTTAGATATTATCTTTATTCAAAAAGCTCCAAAGTGACTGATATGCCCTTTTAAAACTAAATTTCCCATTAATTTATTCCTCCTAAATTATTATTAACTTGTTTAACCATTGCGGTTGTGTTTACGTTCTTATCACTCGAAGTGCCAATTACCGTATTGCTTAACGCCCCTTTTCTAATTGCATTTTTAATAATTTCAATATCGTAATATTTAAAAATGTCATGGTTAATCTTTTTTTTACGTTCATTTCTTTTCTTTTGGATGGCGTGGCAAAGCGCGAGGGAGCCGAGGCTGGAGGCTTACGCGCAGGCGGAAGCCGCAACGCCGTTTATGGCGACCGAGTAAGACAGAAAAGAAACGAACCAAAGAAAAGAAAACAGACGCTATCAAAAAGCACAGTAAATATTTTCAAAACAAATTTTGCATCCATTACATTACATTTCAGGCTGTCAAAATTTATTTTAAAAATAAACTGTGCTTAACCATAACTACAACGGCAGAGCCGTACTACGCCTACGGCGTGCAAGGAAACCTTGCATTTAAAATTTAAAAGTTAAAACTTTTTGTAAGCAGGTTAAAGTTTTTTTACTTACAAACAATGGTTTGATGTTTAATCATTTGAACTAAAAGTTCGTTTGCTTTTTTCAATTGAACATCGTCTTTGGCTTTAATGTTTTCTTCCGTAAGTTCAACGGTTACATCGGGCGCAATGCCTTTTTTGTTGATGTCGGTTCCGTTTGGCGTCAAATATTTTTGGATAGTAATATTGGCACCGGAGCCGCCCATTAATTTGTTTACTTCTTGTACAAGACCTTTGCCAAAGCTGTTTTCACCGACAAGAAGTGCACGTTTGTTGTCTTTCATTGCACCTGAAAAAATTTCGCTTGCGGATGCCGAACCTTTGTTTATTAAGATTACAATGGGTTTATCTGTCACGTATCTTTTTGTTGCACGTGTTGTTTCTTTGTAACCGTCACGGTCAACCGTGCTTACGATAATTCCGCCGTCAAGAAACATGTCGGAAATTAAAATAGCATTGCTCAAAAGTCCGCCGGGGTTTGAACGCAAATCTATGATGAAACCTTTTTTGTTTCTGTATTGATTTAATGCACTTTCAAATTCCGAAGTAGCATTTTTGCTGATAAAAGAGCTTAATCTGATATAGCCTACGCAATCATCCAGTTGTGCTTTTTCAGGCACTTTTGTGGATACTGATTTAATCTCGATTTCTGCACGTTGAATTTTGTACAGTTTATTTTCCTGATTTTTTCTTTTGATTAAAAGTGTTACAAAAGTACCTTCTTCCCCTCTTATACGGTCTGCAGCCTTGTCTATTGTTATACCTTTTGTGGATTGACCGTCAATTTCAAGGATTTCGTCTTCTGCAAGAAGTCCTGCTTTTTCGCCGGGAGTATCTTCGATAGGTGCAATAATTACAAGTTTGCCTTCTCTTAAGCCGATTTGTACACCGATACCTTTTAATGAACCTTTAATAGAGCTAGTTTCTTCTTCAAATTCTTTGGGGTCTAAAAATTTGGTATACGGGTCGTTTAGGCTTGCAAGCATTGTTTGGATTGCAACATAAGCATCTTCGTTTGTGTTGATAACTTTGTCATATTTGTTTCTCCATCTTTTCCAATCTTGTTGATTGTTAGTGTGGTCAACGTATTTTGAGTTCACAAGTTTCCAAACTTGTTCGTATAGCATTTGCGGAGAAGATGCCATTGCCCCGCCGGAATATGTTATGGAATTAACAAGCAAAATAGCAGTAAGTACAAAAGTTATGATTCCGTATTTTTTTATATTGTTTTTCAAAATTCTACCTCATATTAATCTAATCTAGTGTCGTAATTGCTGCCGACTGAACGTAGCCAGCAATTACTCACCTTTTCAAGACGCCACTCAAAAAATTCGTTCACGTCACTTCGTTCCTTATCACGAATTTTTCTCGGACAATTTAACAACATAATATCATAAATTGTGTGACTTTTTGTATTCGCAGAAATACTAACTTTTAGGTTTAAGACTAAAACTAATTAAATATGTTTCACAATAATTAAATTATGTAAAGTAAAATCTTGCTTTATTTGATTATAGATAGTCTTTGATTTACCATGTTTTCTAACCTGTAGGGTTATGCAGGTAAAGTATGAAAGGGAAAATAACAAAATGACATCAAAAAGATTTCTTTTTACGTCAGAATCAGTAACAGAAGGTCACCCTGACAAGGTGTGTGATCAAATTTCTGACGCAATCTTGGATGAATTTCTTTCAAAAGACAAAAGCTCAAGAGTAGCTGCGGAAACAACGGTTACTACCGGTATGGCTCTTGTTTGCGGAGAAATTACATCGGACTGCTACGTGGATATCCCGTCAGTAGTAAGAAATACTATTAAGAATATTGGTTATGTAGGTAAAGAAGGCGGAGGGTTTGATTACAAAACTTGTGCCGTATTAACTTCAATAGATGAACAATCTACCGATATTGCAGGCGGTGTAAACAAAGCTCTTGAATCAAGAAGTGATAATGCTGATACTGCTGCAAGCGAAACAGAAAACGTTGGTGCGGGTGACCAAGGTATCATGTTTGGTTTTGCTTGTGATGAAACCCCAGAACTTATGCCGTTGCCTATCAGTCTTGCTCACAGATTGGCTTTCAGACTTGCTCAAGTCAGAAAAAACGGTTCTTTGGGCTATTTAAGACCTGACGGCAAATCTCAAGTTACGGTTGAATATGTTGACGGCAGACCTTCAAGAATTGATACAATTGTTCTTTCAACGCAACATGACCCTGAAATTAACGGTGTATCTGACAATAAAGAAGTTCAAGCAATTATCAGAAAAGATTTGATAGAAAAAGTTATCAATCCTGTATTTGAAAATGATTCTATTAAACCTGACGAAAATACAAAATATTTGATTAATCCTTCAGGAAGATTTGTAATCGGTGGTCCTCAAGGCGATGCCGGTTTAACAGGAAGAAAAATTATCGTTGATACATATGGCGGATATTCTCGCCACGGCGGTGGTGCTTTCTCAGGTAAAGATCCTACAAAAGTAGACCGTTCCGCAGCTTATGCTACACGTTATGTTGCCAAAAACATTGTTAAAGCAGGACTTGCTCAAAAATGTGAAGTGGAACTTGGTTATGCAATCGGTGTTGCAGAGCCTGTTTCTATCATGGTTGATACTTTTGGTACAGGTGTTATTTCTGACGATGAAATTTCGGCACTTGTTTCCAAAAACTTTGACTTAAGACCGGCTGCAATTATTAAGCAGTTTGACCTTAGAGGTTTACCGTCTAAAAATAACGGTAAATTCTATCAATTGTTAGCAGCATACGGTCATATGGGTCGTACGGATATTGATGTTCCTTGGGAACATACCGACAAAGCTGCAATGTTGAAAGAACAAGCAGGCTTGACTTGTTGTGCAAAATAACAAATTGAAATAACTTTAAAGCGGGGCAGAATTTCTGTTCCGCTTTTTGTTGTTGGATATTACAGTGGATTGATATTATTATGCCAATAACTTAAAGCATAAATCAAATATTTGGCATATATTAATCTTTTGAAAAAAACGGTGTTAAATGGTAAAATAGCCGTATAAAGTTATTTGTGTTAATTTCGATTTGATGAGAAACTGATATTATCGGGTTTTTGCCCTAAAAAGAACTTGTTAATTTATACAGGTTTAACAATCGAACGGAGTCAGTTGACTATATAAATATTGGGGAGTAGAAATGACCGAAACAAAAGTAAATTCAGAAAAACTCATAGGGGCTCAAATATTTTTAGAATGTTTAAGAAAAGAAGGCGTTGATAAAATATTTGGCTATCCCGGAGGAGTTATTCTCTCTATATACGAAGCCTTATACAGTTGTGACTTTATAAAACATTACCTTGTTCGTCATGAACAGGCTGCAGTACATGCGGCTGAAGGGTATGCAAGAGCAACAGGGAAAGTGGGTGTTGCGCTTGTAACATCAGGGCCCGGAGCGACAAATACCGTAACAGGTATTGCCAATGCATATTATGACGGTTATCCGATAGTTGTTTTTACGGGTCAGGTCGGAAGCAATCAGATAGGCAATGATGCTTTTCAAGAAGCCGATATTATTGGCATTACTCGTTCATGTTGCAAGCATAACTATCTTGTAAAAGATGTAAAAGAGTTGCCTCGTGTTATAAAAGAAGCGTTCCATATTGCATCTACGGGCAAGCCGGGTCCTGTTGTTGTGGATATGCCAAAAGATGTTTTGTGTGCTAAAAGTAGTTTTGAATACCCTGAAACAATAAAACTTCCCGGGTACAATCCAAATTATAACGGGCACCCCAAACAAATTTCAAAAGCTTTAGAATTGCTTTGTGAAGCGGAAAGACCTCTTATTCTTGCCGGTGGAGGGATTGTTGCATCGGCAGCAATGAACGAACTTAAGTTGTTGTCGGAAAAACTCAATGTGCCTGTAACAAATACCCTTATGGCAAAGGGCGTATTCCCTGAGGATAATGATTTTTCTTTGGGTATGTTGGGTATGCATGGAAATTTTTGGGCAAATCATGCAATATCTTCTTGTGATGTACTGTTTGCAATTGGTACTCGCTTTAACGACAGAATTACAGGCTGTTTAAAACGGTTTGCAAAAGATGCACAAATTATTCACGTTGATATTGACCCTTGTTCTATCAATAAAAATGTCAAAGTTGATATTCCGATAATTGGCGATGCCAAAAATGTAATGACAGCTATGTTAGAAGAATTTGATTCTAATAATTATGAAATTCATTTTGACGTAAAACAATCGTGGCGTGAGCAAATTGGCGAATGGAAGAAAAAACGCCCCGTATTTGAACATCCGTCAGAAAAACTCAGTGCTATTACTGTTATAAAAAAAGTTTATGAGTATGCAAAAAATTCTGACCCGATAATTTGTACTGAAGTGGGACAACACCAGATGTGGGCGGCTCAATTGATGAAATTTAACAAGCCGAGAAAATTTATTACTTCAGGCGGTTTGGGTACAATGGGCTTTGGTTTTCCCGCAGCTATTGGGGCTGCTGTCGGTACGGATAATGGTTTGGTTATAAATATTGCGGGTGACGGCAGTATTCAAATGAATATTCAAGAGCTTGCAACATGTGTACAGTACAATTTACCCGTAATTAACATTATTATTAACAACGGTTATCTGGGTATGGTGCGTCAATGGCAGGAAAAACTTTTCAATAAGCATTATTCACAAACAAAAATTTCAGGCCCTGATTTTGTAAAAGTTGCACAGGCATATGGTGCAAGAGGGTACAGAGTTACCAAAGAAGAAGAAATTATACCTGTTTTACAAGAGGCAATCGAATGCAGAGAGCCTGTTTTTATAGATTGTGTTGTGGAAGAATGTGAAATGGTTTATCCGTGGGTACTTGCAGGCGACCCGTTAAATAAAGTTATTCTGTCTAACGAGTAAAATTTTAAGGTTGAGATAATGAGAAAAAATCACGTAATATCAGTATTGGTAAAAGATGAGGCAGGGATAGTTTCGAGGCTTAGCGGATTGTTTTCGGGTAGAGGCTATAACATAGAAAGCATTACTGCTGCACAAACGAGTGAAAAAGGTTATGCCAGAATCACCATAGAAACCTCAGGCGGAGATGCGGACGTTATTGAGCAAATAACTAAACAACTTAATCGTCTTATTCCCGTATTAAAGGTTGTGGACTTGCGTGATGTTGAATCTATTGAACGTGAGCTTATTTTGTGTAAAGTTATAGCTAAGGATGAAGACCGCTCCGAGATTTTAAGAATTGCAGAAATTTTTGGAGCAAAAATAATAGATGTTACACCAAGAACCTATACACTTCAGGCTGTTGGTGACGAAAGACAGATTCGGTCTTTAATCGAGCTGTTACGCCCTATCGGAATCAGAGAACTTGTTCGTTCGGGCAAGGTTGGTATTACAAGGGCAAACCAATTTTCGAGTACAAAAACGGTAGAATAGTATGAAAATCGCATTTATTCCTATAGATAACAGACCTGTGTGTTATACACTTGCACAGCAAATTGCCAAAATGGATAATGGTTTGGAATTGTTACTTCCGCCAAGAGAAATGTTAGGTGATTTGCACAAAATTGCCGATGTTAAAAGGATTTTTAATTGGCTGGAAAATTTACAAGATGTGGATAAAGTGGTGGTATCACTTGATACTATTGCTTATGGTGGGCTTGTTCCTTCTCGTCGTTCTTCCGACTCGCTTGGTAAGATAAAAAAACGCATTGAAAAATTTAAGCAAATTTTATCCGAAAAAAATGCCGAAATTTATGCATGTTCAAGTATAATGCGAATTTCTAACAACAATATTAATGAAGAAGAAAAAGAATATTGGAGTGAATACGGTAAAAAGATTTTTGAGTATTCGTACAATTATCACAAAAATTCAATAGCGCAAACAGATGTTCCTCAAGAAATTTTGGAGGATTATATAGTTACAAGAAACAGGAATTTTGAGGTAAATAAGATTTATATCCAATGGGCGCAGGAAAATTTTTTTAATACGCTTGTATTTTCAAAAGATGATTGTGCAAAATATGGTTTTAATGTTATCGAGGCTAAAGTCTTGGCAACACTTATTGCTTCAAGGAAATGTGATGCTTTGATTAAGACAGGTGCGGATGAAATCCCCCTAAGTTTGCTTGCACGGGCTATAACAAAAGGCAGAGAGGTAAAAATTGCACCTGTTTATAGTGAGCCTGAACATGTCGACAAAATTTCAAAATACGAAGATGTTTCTGTTAAAGAATCCGTAGAAGGGCAAATAGAACTTGCGGGTGGTATTGTTTGTGAAGAAAAAGATGCCGATATTGTTCTTCTTGTTAATAATTTTAAAGAAGAACAAGGCGAGCTTGTTATGGGGGTAGATGTAGAAGGGTATAATAAAGAGCTGATTTTACATGATAAACCATACTGTATTGCTGATATTTTGAATGCAAACGGTGCGGATAACGGTTTTGTAAAACAACTTTTGAAACAAGATTTAAACAGTGACAATTTCTTTGGCTATGCCGGTTGGAATACTACAGGTAACACACTCGGTACGGTTTTGTGCTGTGCATTGGTAAAATATTTTGCCTCTGATTTTAACAAAGATGCTTTTAAAGAAGTTCAACTTGTGCGTTTTCTCGATGATTGGGTATATCAGGCTAATGTCAGGAAAAAATTGAAAGCTGATTTTGAAGTTCCGCAGCTTGAAGCACTTCAAAACGAAATGAAACCTTACGAAGAAAAACTTAAAGAAAAGCTTGGGCTTTGTTGTGTTGAGCTTAAGTATACTTATCCTTGGAACAGATTTTTTGAGGTAGAGGTTTCTTTTTAACAGATTTTGCAAAAAATATTTATTGGAGAAATAATATAAATATGGAAAAATTTTTAAAAATAATAAAGAATAATGTTTTAATAATTACGGCAGTATTATTTTTTGCTAATACAATGAGTGTCGAGGCTTTACAGATAGTATATCCAAAGTCACAATCCATACAGGTTTGTGCAGGTTCAACGTTTTTTGTAGGGAACACAACACCTGATTCTAAATTAACTATTAACGGAAAAGAAGTAAAAGTATATGAAAATGGGTCTTTTGTAGAGGTTGTTCCTTTAAAAGAAGGGATAAATACTATAAAAATTAACTCTCAAAATGAAACCGAGGATGTAACTTATACATATACAATAAAAAAGGTTGCAAAAACAAATCCTGATGTTCAAGAACCAGAAACTGAGGAGTTTCCTGCAAATGAGTACATTTATTCATTAATCGTAAAAGACCATACTCCTTTAAGAGCACAACCCGATGAAAACGCAAAACGTGTAACTCATCTTGACCATAACACAATATTGATGTTGAATGGCAAAAAGGGTGACTATTACAGAGTATCCTTGACTCTGGGGCAAAATGCATGGGTAAAATCAAGCAACATTGTTAATTATTCCACGATTACGGAAAAAATGCTTGCTTCGGCAACATCGGTTACTTTAACAGAAGATAAATTGTACAACTATATCAAAACAGATTTATCGTTTCAGGTACCTTTTGTTGTAACGGAAACCGATAAAGGCTTGAATTTAGAGTTATACAGCGTAAGAGAAAACCCTGCACATACAACAATTTTTAAACCGCTCGGAGAGGTTAAAAGCTTTGCGATAAACAATGTTTCAACAGATGCAACATCATCATATTACATAGAGCTTAAAAATAGGTTGTGGGGCTATAATGCATACTATGAAGGCAATACACTTGTTTTAAAAATAAGAAAGAAACCCGAATTAAATTCCAAACAACCGCTAAAAGACATAACTATTGCCATAGATCCGGGGCATGGCGGAAATGATTCCGGTGCAATAGGGCCTACGGCTGTAAAGGAAAAAGATATTAACCTTGATATTTCAAAAAGATTGCAAACACTTTTGGAAAAATCAGGCGCAACCGTTGTTATGACAAGAACGGACGACTCCACCGTTGATTTGTATGAAAGACCTAAAAAAGCACAAGAGGCAAATGCTTTGATTATGGTGAGTATCCATGCAAATGCCTTGCCTGACGGTGCTGATCCTTATGCAAAACATGGCACTTCTGTTTTTTATTACAATGCGGAGGCGGTTGAGCTTGCAAAAGTTTTAAGGGACACTTTGACAAAAGATTTGGCTACAAGAGATGACGGCGTATGCAAAGCAAGTTATGTTTTGACTCGTCCTACAATGCCGTTATCCGTACTGGTTGAGGTTGCATATATGATTCATCCTTATGAATATACGTTGCTTTTGGATGAAAATTTTAGGCAAAGTGCAGCAGAATCTATTGAAAAAGGTATACGTAATTATATTTTAGATAATGTGAAGTAAAAATTTTACAGACCCATTTTTATATTTCTTTGCCGGTATTGGCAAAGACAACAAATTTGTCTGAGGCGGCTTCGCTTGTAGAAGTGTAACGGAGTGCGAATGACGCCAAG
>CAMEWS010000029.1 GCA_945946765.1 uncultured Clostridia bacterium | reverse complement strand
GTATTGTTTTAAAACATCTTGTTAAATAAAGAACAAGGAAGTAAGAGATATTTGATGAAAATCCTATACGTAGCTTTGTAGAATAACTTAAAGAAACAACCATTAACCCGATTTGTCTGAGGGCTATGTAATTATTAAAATCTTAGGGTATATTCTTCTTCGTTCCGATAGATGCCTCCGGCACTTATAGTCACTCCGAAGAATATACCCTAAGATTTTTTATAGCCCGAGTTATCGGGTTCAAGTTGAATTTAGTTATTCTAAAAGCGTAGTATCGAGATTTGAAACAAATATTTCTTACTAACCCAAAAAGTTTTTTACATAACACATGTTATCAACACATTTACAATTCAAACCCGTAGGGTAAAAGTTCTTCGATTGTAAAAACAGCACATTTTGAATCTTCACTTTCAAGAATTATTTGTATGTTATTATCTTTTGCAAATTCCGCCATCCATTGTCTGCAAGCACCACAAGGCATACAGTTTGTTCGGTCTTTAGAAAATATTGCAATTTTGACAAGTTTACTTTTTTCTCCCGCAACAATAGCGTTGGACATTGCGTTTCTTTCTGCGCAAAGAGTTAAACCGTAGCTGGCATTTTCAACATTACACCCAAGATAATAATTGCCGCTTTCGTATAACGCACAAGCCCCAACGTGGAAGTTTGAATATTTTGCATAAGCATTGTCGCAAGCTTTTTTGGCGAGTTCTAAAAGTTGTAAATTATCCAACATGTTTTTTAACCTTATTTCTTGTTCATTTATTTTACAATATATTTTGGTATTTAACACCAAAACCGCTTAAAAATACTATATTTAAGGGATATAAATTATACTAAAAATAAAGGATAATGTAATTTGAGGGGGTTATGCCTATAAATGTGGTACACAAAGTGCGAGTGATATAAAAACAAACATTTTGTAACAATCACCTCTCTGGGTTGTTGAGAAAGCCCATAAAACTTGATTTTACGAAAAATATGGGGATAGGTATGATTTTTAAGAATATAAAAAAAATTATTACTTGTATATTTTTGTTGGTAGCAATTTGTTTATGCGGTTGTAACAGTGTGTTTGCTGCTCAAAGAAAAGCACCTGTAATTGTCGTTTTAAGCGATACCGGTCACAGAAACGGAACGACCTATCTTATTTGCGGGGCTGCATCAGATATTATTGCCTCGGATATTATTAACAAAATGAATCAAACAGGGCGGATTAATGCACCATTGTTGGGTGAAAATATGTCAAAAATTACTCAGCGAAATATTCCGCTTTATTACGATACTTTTTTTAAAGAGTATAAATACAACTACAATGTGGATTTTGTAAATCTTAAAAGAGTTACAAGGAACATCCCCGCAGATTATGTTTTAATGGTGACAAGCGGACTTGATATTCAAAGCCAATTGTTTAAAGAAACATGGTGGAACAAATGGGGCATTTCGTCTTCTCAGCCTATTGAACCGACATACAAGCTTATTACAATGCTTACCCTTGTTGATAAAAAGACATACAGAGTGGTATGGCAGGATTTGTATCAAAGAGATATTAAAGCCCAAAATATGGATTTGGGCATAACTCAGTTTTCTCCTAACTACTCACAACTTGCAAAAATCAAAAAATATTCTAATACAATGTCAGAATATGTTACGGCAAAAATTGACGAGGTTGTAAATCCGTGGATATTGCCGCCCGAAGAACCTAAAGCTGTTGAGATGAAAAGCAGATTTATTAACGAAGGCACAAAGGTTTATTATCCTACTGTTAACGGCGAAGTTGTAAAACAAAACTTTAATGAGTTTAAAACCGAATCTCAAATGAAGTGGGAAAATTATCAACGTCAGAGAATCCAGAAAAAGAATATTGAAAATGTTCGCCGTATAGAACGCAAAAATGAAAATGCAAAAATTCAGCAGCAAGAGGCTGTTTATAAACAACAAAAAGAAAGAGCAATTAAAAAGAAAAATGATGAACGACTTTTTGATTCAATAAGAAACGGTATTGATGATGTTTCAAATTCTTTGCCTCCTGCGGTTGAAGAAGATGCAAATATTAAGCCTGACGTGGATGTTGAAGCAGATGATGTTAAAATTATTCAGCCGGTTTTGAATCCTTACGGTCAAAATTCTGTTGAGAAAAATATTACACCTGCTGTGAATAAAGAATATGTTCAGCAAAATCCGTCACAACGATATCAATATCAACAGCAAACTCCTGCAAAAAATCGTGTTCCTTCTTATGACTGGAATATTAAAAATATTTATTTGCAAAAAATTGGAAAGTTAAGTATTTTAAATTAGTACGATTAAATTATGTACGATATGATATGTTGGTTATATTATATTATTGGTAAAAGAGATTAAATTCCGGAGGCAGTTTTGGCGGAAAAACTCAAGATAAAAGGCGGTAAAGCGTTACAAGGTGAGGTTTCTATAAGCGGTGCCAAAAATGCTGTTTTAAAACTTATGGCAGCTGCTATATTACCGAAGGGTGAAACCGTTATTCACAATGTACCTGAGCTTACGGATGTAAATATTATGCTTAGGGTTATTGAAGAGCTCGGCGTAAAAACAAAGTATGACAAAAATGCAAAAACCGTAGCAATTGATGCAACAGATATTACCAGTATTACCGCAAAGTATGATCTTGTCAGCAAAATGAGAGCCTCATTTATTATTCTCGGGGCACTTGTTACCAGATGTAAAGAAGCTTTGGTTGCATTACCGGGCGGATGTGCAATCGGTGAAAGACGTGTGGATTTCCATATTAAAGGTTTGGAAGCACTTGGTGCGGATATAAAAATTGAAAACGGGTATGTCCATGCTAAAGCACAAAAGCTTGTCGGTGCTGATATTTATCTTGATATTCCTTCTGTAGGTGCAACGGAAAACCTGATGCTTGCAGCAGTTTTGGCGGAAGGTTCAACAAGAATCCAAAATGCCGCACAAGAACCTGAAATTGTTGATTTGGCAAACTTCTTAAATGCAATGGGAGCTGATGTTTCGGGTGCCGGTACATCTGAAATTGTTATTAACGGCGTAAAACAAGAAAATTTACGTCCTATCGAATACACTACCATTCCTGACAGAATAGAAGCCGGTACTTATATGGCAGCTATTATTGCAACTAAAGGTAAGGGAATTATTAAAAATATTTTGCCTTCTCATTTGACATTTTTTAATTCAAAATTAATTAAAATGGGTGCAAATATTAAACTTATTGAGCCTACGATTATTGAAGTAAGTTGTAATCAAAAATTAAATTCCGTAAACATTGTTACACAACCATACCCCGGTTTTCCTACGGATTTGCAATCTCTTGCAATGGCAATGCTGACAACTGCTAACGGTGTAAGCATTATTACGGAAAGTTTGTATGAAAACAGATTTATGCAAGTGCCCGAGTTAAGAAGAATGGGTGCGGATATTCATCAGGAACGTAACCATGCACTTGTTAGAGGGGTGGATTCGTTGACAGGGGCACATGTTAAAGCCAGTGATTTAAGAGCCGGTGCAGCATTGATTGTTGCGGCATTAATGGCTGACGGCGAAAGTCAAATAGAAGCTTTACATCATATTGACAGAGGGTACGAATTGTTTGAAACAAAATTTGCCAATTTGGGTGCTGATATAGTAAGATACAATGATGATGACACTTCATCAGCGGGTATTAATAAAGGGAATATAAATGCCTCAATATAAAAGATGGTACGATCATGATCCGGTATTAATGGAAGTAGTTGAGCTTTTGCGTAATTATCAAGATGAACTTAGAGCGCAAGCTGAGATTTTCCTTGCAAAAATAGAAGAAAAAGTTTCAAAAGAAACCATAGACAAGTTTTATGATATGGTGAAGCCGATAAATGGCAACAGATGGTATGATAAAGATCCTGTTATTTCAAAGACGGTAGAACTTTTGAGAGTTGTTCCTCCCGAAGTACAAAAAGCTGCCGCTGAAAATTTTATTAAGTCATTGGAAGAACTTGGCATAGATAGAAATGTAAAAAAACAGTAAAATTATCTAAAAATTTCAGGTACTTGAGTTTTAGTTATTTGTTTGCCGTTTATAAATAATGTGTCTGTTGGCGCAATATAAATTTCTTTGAAAAACTTTAAAAAATCTTTTAATTTGTATATATGTGTCATTTCAGTTGAATATGGTTTTAAAGAGCTTAGTCTTATATTCCAAGTGTCTATATCTCTTAAATAGGTAAAATCTGCTTGACCGTATGGCTGCGTAAATGTTTTAAAATAAGAAAGATTTGGGCATACTTCTAATAATTGTTCTTGAATTTTATTAAAGTACGGTATTGAATGTTCCGCATCATTAAGTGATTTAGAGCCGATAAGTAATCCGTTATCAGCTTTAGGCATCAATTTTTTTATATATTTGATGTAAGTCTGTAAATCTTTGTATTTTAATTCATCCCAGATATGAAAGCCTATTGCAGAAGATTTGTTTTTGCTCATTAATCCGCCGCCTATACAAGTTCTGATATGTTTTGTGCAAAAATCAGATTCCATAACAACATTTTTATGTTTTGCGTCTTGAAAATAATGTATAATATTTTGACTGGCCGGTGATTTTGCATAATGATACGGTGACAGTATATTAATTCTTGATTTAAAAGATATGTTATTTGTTGCTTTCATATTAGGTACAAATATAAACATATTTTTTTTTGCGTGCAACATGTTTCATTTGTAAAATCTTTATAAATTATTAATCTGTTACTACTTTTAAAAATATAGTTTTTGAAATAAAATCTTAGAATATTATATTGCGATTTAATCGGGAGAAAGATAAAATGTGCGGAATAGTAGGATATGTAGGGTCAAAATCTGTTGTTGATATTTTGCTTAACGGACTTAGCAAGTTAGAATACAGAGGATATGATTCTGCAGGTGTTGCAATACACTCTGAAGGCGAAATTAAGGTTTACAAAGAAGAAGGTAAACTTCAAAATCTTAGAGATTTATTGCAAAAACATAAATCTGAGATTGTTGCAACAACTGCCGGTATTGGACATATCCGCTGGGCTACGCACGGAGCACCAAATACGGTTAATGCTCATCCTCACTCTTGCAATTGCGGAAAGCTTGTACTTGTTCACAACGGTATAGTGGAAAATTACAAAGAATTGAGAGAAGAACTTTCTGCGCATGGTTGTATTTTTAAAACAGAAACGGATACCGAAACAGTTGCTCACCTTATTGCTCATGAATACGGCAAAGTAAACGATTTACCAAAAGCAGTAAGAGCAGCGGCAAAAAAACTCAAAGGCGCTTATGCATTGTGTGTAATGCACAAGGACGACCCTAATATGATTGTTGGTACAAGAAAAAATGCACCGTTAATTGTTGCATTGGGTCAGGGTGAAAACTATCTGGCATCTGATTCTCCAGCGATTATTGAGTACACAAAACGTGTAATTTATCTTGATGATGACCAGTTTGCGGTATTAACTCCGACAAGTGTGCTGATTACGGATATTAACGGTACTCAGGTTAGTAAAAAAGAGGAAATTCTCCCTTGGGAACCTGTTGCAATGAGCAAAATGGGTTATAAACATTTTATGCTTAAGGAAATTCATGAACAGCCTGATGTAATCAGAAATGTTCTTTCGGGTAAACTCCCTGATATAAACAAACCTATTGTGCTTGATGAAGTTAAGTTGACAAAAGACGAAATTAAAAATTTAAAAAGAATTGAAATAATAGCTTGTGGTACATCACTCCATGCTGCAATGGTTGCGAAGTATATTATAGAAGCTTTTACAAATATTCCTGTTGATGTTGAGGCATCAAGTGAATATATTTACAGAAAAACCGTTACAGACTTAAATACTCTTGTTATTGGGATTTCTCAATCGGGTGAAACCTCGGATACAATTACGGCAATCAGACAGGCAAAGGCAGTTGGTTCTCACGTATTAATCATTACAAACAGACCTGATTCTATTATGGCTCGTGAGGCACATAGTCTTATTCCCGTAAATGCAGGTATAGAAGTGAGTGTTGCGGCAACAAAATCATTTAACGGTCAGTTAATTGCATTGTACTTGTTTGCTTTGTATATTGCAGAAATTAAAGAATCATATGATTGTGCAAAAATTAAAGAATTAAAACACGAAATGCTTCTGCTCCCACAAAAAATTGAAGCTGTTCTTTCTCATAAAGAAGATATTATGAAATGTGCAAGAGCGTTTTCTTCAAACAAAAACTTTATTTATATCGCAAGAGGTATAAATTATCCTACAGCGTTGGAAGGTGCATTAAAGCTGAAAGAAATCAGTTATATCAATGCAACGGGATATCCTGCCGGAGAGCTTAAACACGGTCCTATAGCAATGTTGGATGAAACCATGCCTGTGCTTGCTATTTTAATGCCCGGAAGTATTGTTTATGAAAAAGTTCTCTCTAATGCGGAAGAAGCTAAGGCAAGAAACGCAAGAATGATTGCTCTTACCTCTGCAGATGATGAACATCTTAAAGATGTGTTTGAGTATATTTTAAAAGTCCCTCAAACTGACGAGCTTTTATCACCTGTGATAGCGTCTGTACCTTTACAATTGCTTGCTTATTATATAGCAGAGTTTTTGGGTAAGGATGTTGATCAACCAAGAAACCTTGCAAAATCTGTAACGGTAGAATAATGATTGTAACAAATGATTTTGAAATAAAAAAAACGGAAAATTTAACAAGTTTATATATAGAAAATGAATTTGCTAAACTTAATATTATTCCATTAAGATGGGCGATTGTAAAAGATACGGACGATTTTTATACCGTTACGGTTTCGTATGAGAAAAATTTGTGATTTTTAGCAATTTTTTATATGTTTGTGTTTTATGTTAATGTGAATGTTTATCGAAGGGAACAAAATGACATTAATAAGAATTTTACCAAAAGCAGACGGAACATTTTTAAAAACTTATCAAAGTAAAAAAGGGAATATTACTCACGTTTGGAAAACACCTTATTCTACAAAAGTTGCTAATTGTGATACAAAAGAAAATCCTCGTTCGCTCGTGGAAATAATGAAGAATAAAATTACGGTGTATATTAAATCTCAAGACGGTTCTACTATAATCAAAGAAGGAAATAAAATTCAAAAATTCCCGAATTTGGTTTTTAATGCAATCGTACAAATGTTTTTTAAATAATAAAAAGCCTATGTAATTGATATACAAAGGCATTCTGTTAATAAATTAGGAATTTTTGTTTGTCACTCGAGCTTCTTACTCGTTCGCCATAAACGGCGTTACGGCTTCTGCCTGCGCATAAGCCTCCAGCCTCGGCTCACTCGCGCTTCTTACTCGTTCGCCATAAACAGCGTTACGGCTTCTGCCTGCGCATAAGCCTCCAGCCTCGGCTCACTCGCGCTATGAACTTATTAATTGAAGGACTTCTTGCAGAAGTGATTTGTTGGTTTGGATAAGTTTGTTTGCAACATCCAATTGCATTTTTGCTTGTTGATAGTATGTAATATTTGCTTTAAAGTCGCAGTTTGACATTTCTAACAAGCCGCCTCTTACTTCACCTCTGCCTATTACAGGACGTCCTGATTCTGTTGTTTCTATGAATTCTCCTTGTTTTATTTCATATAATCCTTCCGGATTATGGAAGTTCATAATTGCAAGTTTGTACAAAGGTACGACTGTTTTGCCTCCGTCAGCTTTACCGTATAAAATGCCGTCACCTTTAAATTCAAATTCATCGTATTTGCCAAGATATTTACCGTTGTTTGGGTCAATCCACAATTTTATGTTTGTTGTAGGAATGTTTACAGCTCCACCTTTTATGCCTGTTTCTGCATAGATATCGGCATCAATTGGTTTTGTCCCTTGCATAATTTCGCCTTTGTCGTTAAGTATATAACCTTGAACTGTCATTCCGCTAGTGTTTTTGTATACACCTTCTTTGTCAAAAGTGAATTCACCAAGACGAGAATAAACTATTTGTCCGTCAGCACGGCGTAAAGTGAAGAAACCTTCCCCTTCGAGAAAGACATTTTCATTAGAAGTACCGGGAGTAGATTTACCTTGACCTACATTTTTGTTAAAGCCGTCGATGATTCCCGAATTTAAAAAGGTTTTAAAGTTGGCTTTTGTTTCACGATATCCCGGAGTATAGATGTTTGTAAGGTTTTCGGAAATTGCATCCATCCAGTCTGCCGTGTTTTTTTGAGTGTTTAGAGCATTTACAAATGAATCATTCATTTTTACTCTCCTTTATTTTTTTGTTGATTTTGTCGTTCTTTGTGTTGGTTACCGTTTTGAGATTGTCTGTAAGTAAGCTCGTTGTATGCTATATTTCGGTCATCAAATCTCATTTTCAAAAATTCGATATTGTTTTTTAAATATGCTTCTACTGCTTTGTCTCCGGGGATAAAGTCTGCTGATACTTTACCTTTTGAATCTACTTTTAAAATTACTGAAACATTGTTGTCGAAGTCTATTCTTACAGGTTTTTGCTCGTTATAAGCTTTGGAAATCAGGTTTGTTAAAACTTGAGAGGTTTGTTGTGTTTTATAAGTAGGACCGATTTCATCCGCAAATTTTATAAGAGTTTGCGTATCTCCGTTTTGTTGCAGTGCAAACTGTTTGTTTTCGACAAGGTCTGCAAAGAATTTTGCATCGTCTTTAGATATACTTATGGAGTCATAATTGTAAACGGATTGCAGGTTCTTTATGCTTGAAACAGTATCGAAGTTAAACTTGTTTGCATATTGTTCGTTAACGGAGAATTGGTTTGAGTTTTCTTGAGGTAATTGCTCAATACTTATTTTGTCCGTTGATTTTGGTTCTTCTAATAACTTTTGAAAATCGCTTTGTGTTTCTTGTTTATTTTCTTTTTTTTCTTCAGTTTTTACAGCATCGGAAACTTTGTCTGTATTTTGTACAGATGGTGTATCATTGACGGTTTGTTTGCTTTGTATGGTTTCTGTTGCTGTGCTTGATATGTCCATTTTTGTATTAAATCCTTTTACAAAATATTGGGGTTGTCTATTGTGTTTTCGCTTCTTTCTAACTCTTTCATCAGTTCTTCAAGTTCTTCTTCTTGTTTCTCTTTGGATTTTGCAAAATATTTTTGTACCGCCACCTCAGAGAGCATTTTTAATTCTGCCTTTTTTTCTTCTTCAACATAAGTTTCTTTTGCGTGTTCTTTGTGCTTTTCCAGTACTTTTACGGCTTTTTCAAGTTCTACAAGTTTTCGTTTTTCTTCGTCAAGAGCTTCTTGTGCTTTTTGCCTGTCGGCTTCAAGTGCTTCGCCTTTTTCATACAGATGTTTGAGATAGGTATCATAAGATTCATACATCATAAAATCTGCTTTGCGCATGTCTTCTCTTGTTTGAGTTATTTCTTTGTTATTCCTTTCTATAAGCCCTTCTATTTTTAACACAAGTGCCTGTGCATTACGTACGTTTTGGAGTTGTTCTTCTTTTTTTCGGATTCTGAAATCTAAGATTTTTTGGAGTCTGTAACGAAAAGGCATGGGGAGGGATACTAACTTACTACATTACACAATAATTATTAAGTATTGCTCTAATGTTTACCACATCTGTTTGTATGATTATGTTTTAATAATTATTTTTATATAGTCAATTAATTTTATTAAATTTTAATATTACAAAATGTAAATATGATTTTTGTTCTTAAAATGCTGTGATAGACTATATACAGGGGGTTGGACAAATTTTTCACCCGTTTGGACTAGCAAAAATTTTTTTTAGGGTTGTTGGTATATTGGGATTACATGCGACTCAAGGGGCAAAATGATTACTGTATCAAATCACATTAATAATCAGTTAAATACTCGTGTGAATTCGGGATTTTTGAGTTTTAGTCAGTTGAGTTCGGGTTCTTTGTATAAATCCTATTCGGAAAATAATTTTCAAGCTAAAAATAATTCTAAACGACCAAAGGATAACCGTAAATACAAAGAAGATACATTATTAGAAAATACTTGGAAAAATCGTGTAAAATATAATCTTGAAAAAACGCTTGATATCCCCTTGATGCATTTTCCTCGAGGTTTGGGTGGTGCTCCCGATTATACGTTTTTTGAATATCTGCAAACTGCCAAATTCCCTTATTATATCGGTGGTCCTATTCTAGCGGCATTGTTTTATGCAGGTGTTAAAAAGGATAATTTTAAATCCGCACAGGCTGCTAACGGGGTTGCAAAACGTATGGCGCTTGGTGTGGGGCTTTATTACTTGGGTGCAGCTTTGGCGAAATCAGTTATTAATACAACTGTTAAACTGTCACGGGGTTTCGATTTAAAACATCCTTATGCAAAAGCGATATCTACTTCAACAAAAAAATCGGGTGTATTTAAAAAAGATGTTGAATATCACAGTGCTTTTGAAAGTACGGAGTTTACAAGAACTGATTTGTTATATAACAAAGAAGGAACAACTCCGGATGAAATAAACGAAAGATATATAAAACTCGGCAAAAAATTTGGTGTTAAATCGGATACAAATGATGTAGATCAGACGGTAAAACCGCTTATTAAAAAAACTATTGTAATGGCACGAGCGTGGCAGTATGCTCTTACTGCTTTGTATGTAACTTTGGGTATTGGCATGGCAAATCAGCCGGTATGGATGGAAACATCTGCCGAAGGTTTTAACAGTACCGTAAAAAATGGAGTTTTTGGTAAAAACGTGTCGGTACCGGACGGTCTTCATAATGCCAAAATAGCTTTGAATGATTATATCTTTAAACCTTTTGCTAAAAGCTTCAGAGAATTTTGGCATGGTCAAAGTAAAATTTCCTCAATTGTCGGAAAATCTGTTATATTGTCTGCTGCAACGGCAACTTTGCTCGCAATTTCTCTTATTATAGGCAAAACTTCGGCAAAGGGTCATGCTTTTGATTCTTCGGGTTCTAACAGTTATGACGGGGTAAACAAGTAGATGGGCAATTTGATTAATACTATACCTGTTTATAAACCGCAACAGCAATCGGCAAATGTTACGAAGCCTTCTTTTGCTCCGATTGTAAATAAATATCCACAGGATAAAATTTATTCTTATATTCCTGCTGTAACAATTACTCCTGCAAAAACAAAGCCCGTAGGGGCTACTGCGCAACCTGTATCAGGAAGACTTGTTAAAGAAAATATTTTTCAATCAATGGTAAGTACAGCAAAGTCTTATGCTGATTATACAAAATATTTTTATAAAGCTGCTTTTAAAGGAGAAGGTACTGACTATTCTGTAGGAAAAATTAATGATCTTACTTTGAGATTAGGTTCTCTTGGGATAGCAGGGGTTTTGGCAACGTCAAAATTGTTTCCGTTTGCAAAAGGAATGGAGTTTGTGGGGCTTGGCACTTGGTTTGCATCTATGGCGTTGTGGCCAAAGATTTTGGCAGTACCTATAAAAGCACTTTACGGTGTTGATATTAATCAAAAATATATAGATTCTCAAGGAAGAAGAAAAGACGTATTTGAAGATAATCAATATCGCCCTATGGATATATACAGGTATGTTGATACCAAAGGAAGAACCTTAACAAAAGAAGAATATGAAAAAAAATATGACCATGATTATGTCTATTTTGATAAAATCGCAAGAAAAACAGGTATCCCCGATAATATAAAAAATAAAAATGAAGCAACAATGAATAAAATGGCACAGATTGCAACACAGGGCAGAACGCTTTGGATGTTGACAGCGGGTGTTATGACTCCTGTATTGTCTTCAATAGCAGCTGATGCCGCCCAAAAACCGCTTAATAATTTTATCAGTGCTCAAAGATACAAAAAACAGTCTGCAAATCTTGAAAAGTTGGAATCTCAATTAGATGTACTTTTAGGTCAAAACGGAAATTCTCGTGTTACTGATATTAACAAAATATATGAAACTTTAAATTTAAAAGTTTCTGAAAATACTCAGGCACAGTTTGAATCTTTGCTTTCTGCAACGGGTGAGATGACAGAAGCTCAATTCAAAAAAATGCAAGATTTTCTTGCAGGAAGGTACTACGGCACAGGTCTTTATACGGCAATAGAAGCAGCTATGAATAAAGATTCCCGTTTGGGTGAACCGTTTATTGAAGCAGGTGAAAAGCTCAAGCAGGATTTAATTAATATTTCAAAAGAAGCATTTAATGATGTACTTGGTAAACTTCCGGAAGACAAAAGGCACTTTATACCTAAAGAATTTTGGGATTTTAATGGTATGAGCAAAGAAGCTGTAGACAGTTTGTTTGAATATTTGTATATAGAAAATACTGGTGAACTTGGTATCAGGCAACGTAACGCTTTGAGTACTATTTTCTCTTCTGAAGTAATTAAGCCGTTTATAGGTTTAAAAACCAAAACAATTCAACAAGAAGTTGAAAAAGACGGTAAAAAAGTTGTTGAAGAAGTTCAAAAAGCCGATGTAAACGTAATAAGAGCAATTGACAGAATCAGAGAAGCCGTTAACAACCGTTTGGAAGATTATATTAATTCTCAAAGACGTCATATTGTTTCTAAAAATCAAATTGAAAGTTTGTTTAAGTTTACTGAACTTAATGCGCAAATTTTGGACAAAATTAAACAGTTTGAAAGAGCAACGATTCAAAATATTTCTGAATCTGCCACTGCAATTTCTTGGGAAAATCTTCCTAAAGCTTATATTAAAGCGTTGAATTTTACGCAAGAAGAACTTGTTGTTTTGGCTACAACCGATGCATCTACCGCTAGCAATATTCTTACAAAAAGATTTGAAATTCTTGTTCAAGACCCAGAGCAATATCGCAAAGTTTTAGAAACAATGTCAGAGCTTGCCAAAACAGCAATTACAAAAGATGAAAAAGCTGTTATTCAGTTAATCGGAACTGTTGAAAACCCCGGTATTCTTTTTAAAGTTAAAGAATTAATGCAGTCGGTTGCAAGAGCAAATTTTGGCGCAAATATGGAAGAAGCGTTAAATGTCCAATATCTCAACAGGATTGCTGCTGTGCAAAGAAAATTGCGAAACAGTATAGATTCATTTATAAGACCTATAAAAGCGTTGGATTCATTTAAGCATATAGACAGTATTACGGAATATGTAATCGGTAATGCGGAGCAATTTGCACAACGCAAAAATGATATTAATTACTATATGTTTAAAAACATGACTTATGAAGAAGCGAAAGAATCGTTTAAAGCGTATTTTAAAGATATCATTCTTCAAAAAAATGATATAAACAATTGGACAACCAAAATGGAAGGTGAACTTCCAAACGGGCAAAGAGGTTTAAAATATTCTAAAGCAGTATTATGTAGTATGGCAGATCAGGTGTTTGGCTCATTGCATGATGATACCGTTAATTTAATTAAAGGCAATAATCCTGAAAAATTGGCAGAAAATGAAAGTTTTGTTAATAAAATTCGTTACAATAATCAGGTTATGAAAGCCAGATTTTTAAGAATTGAAAATCCGCTTATTGCGTTTATGACAGAAAGAGGAAATTTTGGTGCCTTGATTGAACAATTGCGTAATAAAGATACAGCACCCGAAGCAGCAAAAGCGTTGTCTGAATTTTTGCAAGAAAGGTTAGCTGATTTGGGTTCAAGAGTTTCTGTTGGTAACAATACATTAACTTTTGAAAAAATTAAAAATTATCAAAATATCTTAAATGCATTTAAAGACGGTTCTGCGTTTAGAAACGGATATAACGTTAACGATGCAATTAATTGCCTAAAAGAAGACGGTGGATTTCAGTTTAATTCTTCAATGCGTGCAATTTCCGAAATGGCAGGCAAAAACATTACGGATTTCTTCTCGTCCGCAGCACAAAGTATACGTTCCCGTAATAAATGGACAAAACTTGTATACGGTTTGTTTGGCGGTTCGCTTGCGTTATCTGCTTTGACGATAGCGTTTATGGGCAAGAAAAACTATTTTAATAAAGATATATATGAATTAAAAGAAACTTCTCAAGGCAAGGTGAAATAATGAAAATAGGTATAAATAATAATCATTATTTAATGTCAAATTTTAAGGCGTCATTGTTGGAGCAAATGGCTAAAAATTCAGTGTCGCAAGTTGTGATTTCTGATAAAGCCTCTGCACAATTACCTGTTGTAAATCCTGCATATATACCTGTTTCTACGCCAATTGCCGACACATATAATAAAAGCAGTCTTTTGCTTTTATTAAATAAGAAAATTAACGGAGTCGCACCTGCCCAAAACCTCCCTGATGCACCACTTGAGGGTTATAAAAATAATTTGCGTTCAATGTTTCAAAACAATCAGGTTGTTATTTATGCAATGGTTCCTAGAACTTTTAACGCTAAAGACACAGACGGCAACGGACTTATTGAAGGCAATGAGGAGCCGGGGTATTTTACAAATATGGTAGAGCGTCTGGATGAACTTAAAACTTATGGTGTAAACACACTCCACTGGTTGCCTATAAATCCTACGGGCAAAATTGCGGCGAAGGGTAATGCGGGTTCAGTATATGCACCGTTGGATTATTTATCTATAGACCCCAATTTGGATGACCCCAATAATCCGAAATCTGTTTTTGAAGAAGCACAAGATGCAATAAAAGAATGTCATAAAAGAGGCATTAAAGTTATGCTTGATTTGCCGAGTTGTATGTCGGTGGATTTATACGAATCAAGACCTGACTTAAGAGCAACTGACCCTGAAGGTAATCCCAAAACTCCTGAAGGTTGGGAAGATATCAGAATGTTTGAAGTTTGGAAAGATGCGGATAAGAGGGAATTGAATCCGGCTTTATATGATTATCACAAGCAATTTATTGATATGTGCTTAAAATTGGGTGTAGATGGGATAAGAGCTGATGTTGGCAGAGCAAAACCTCCCGAATTTTGGGACAAACTTATTGCGTATACAAGGACTAAAGACCCTGAATTTGCTTTCTTGGCCGAATGTTATACATACGAAGATGCTTCGCCTATGAAAAACATGCCGGCAGATCGTCCCGCCGAATCTTTAGAGGCAGGTTTTGATTCTTATTACGGTCAATATCATATTTTTAATATGTGGAAAGCAAAAGATTTTCACAAATTTGTAAAAGAAAATCTTGTAATGTCGCAAAACTTGGAAAAAGGTAAATCAATAATAGGTTCATTTGCCACACATGATGATAAAAGTCCAATGTCAAATGGTGGTCCTGACTATTGCATGATGACAAACGTTGTTCAAACCACTTTACCGATGACAAATCCGTATATTGTTACGGGTTATGAATCAGGTGATAGGTATATGTACGAATATGGTGGAAAATACGTTGATGAAACTTTTAACGAACTTTTGAAAAACCCTGTTTATACTGAGTCAGTTGATGTTTTGAAAAAAGTAAGTTTGTATGAAGATCAGGACAAGATAAAAAAATTAATAGCTTCAAAAGATGCTGATAGAAAAATTGCTGATTTGGCGGAAGACGATGAGTATAAATCTATAATAGAGTGGCTTAGTACTGATAATGCGTTGACAAAAGATAGTATTAAATATTATGTTCATTCTGAATTTGTTGATATTTTTAATCGTTCAAGAAGACCGGGAGGTGACAATCCTGAAATTGGACAACATTTCGGTTATTTGATGAATTGTATTAGACCAAAATACGGTGAAGTTATTACAAAAGGATCTTATATTGAACTTGATGTTGACAATAACAAAAGGGATGAAGTTATTGCTTATGCAAGATGTAAAGACGGTAAAACCCTTGTAACAATTGTTAATCACGATGTTAATGCAGGACAAAAAGTCAAGGTATCAGTTCCGGGATTGAAGCCCACTCAAAAACTTGAAGATTTGTCACCCAAATACGGTACAGGAAGTACTTGGGAAGCTGATGATAATGCTATTGAAATAGATTTGGGACCTGCTCAAGCACATATTTTTGAAGTGGATGTTCCTGATTTGGAAGAACGGGTAGGTGCGGATAAAGTGTTTAAGCAAAATTTGTAAATATAAACGGAAGAAGGTAGGTTTAAGTCTGTCTTGTTATTATTTCACTGTGACCCTGTCCTTACAAGGCGAAGCCGCAGTGTAGCATCTGTACCCACTTGCTGAGTATTTATTAAAACCGAACTGTTGATTTATTTACAAAAATTCACAAAAATACAGCTATAATATTGTTTAAATTTTGCTTCCACTTGACAGGTTTTTCCAATAATCGTAACTATTTGAACCCAAATGTAACAATTGTGTATACAAATGTTAACAAATATTTCATATAAATTGCTTAAAAGTGTGATTTTTCTTGACGGGCATGTTTTAGCAAATAAGATTATATAATGGTTAGATATAAGCAAAACTGTATTGTAATTACAAAAATTTTATAAACAGACATCCGGCACGGAGTTGCAGGGCAGTCTGTGTCCGAAAAGTTAATAACAAAGTTTACACAAAAAGATAATGTAGTACGCCACATTTAGCGAGGTAAATAAATGTCGACAACAAATCAAGCAACCAGAGTAACACCAATGGGTATTCCAAATACCAGATTGGATGATTTACCTGACCTTATTGAAGTTCAAAAGAATTCTTTTGAATGGTTTTTAAAAGAAGGCTTAAAGGAAGAATTACTTTCATTCTCTCCTATCAAAGACTATACAGGTCGTTTGGAATTGCACTTCCTTCCGAGTTATACTTTTGACAATCCGAAGTATACTATTGAAGAAGCTCGTATTCACGATGCTACTTATGCAAAACAACTCCGTGTAATGGTTAGATTGGTTAACCGTGACACAGGGGAAATCAAAGAACAGGAAGTTTACATCGGTGACATTCCGACAATGACCGACAAAGGTACGTTTATTGTAAACGGTGCTGAACGTGTTATTGTTTCACAAATCGTTCGTTCTCCCGGTGTATATTTCAAACGTGAAATTTCTCCTACGGGTAAACGTTTGTACAATGCAACTCTTATTCCTAACAGAGGTGCTTGGTTAAAAATTGAAACCGATGCAAACGATATTATCTATGTAAAAATTGATAAAAACAGAAAAATCTTAGCTACAACATTGTTGAAGGCTTTGGGTATCACTGTTTCTGAAATGGAAACTTTGTTCACTCACGCAGAATTCTTGAAAAAGACTTTGGACAAAGATACTACTGAAACAACAGATGATGCATTAATAGAAATCTACAAAAAACTCAGACCCGGCGACCCTGCCTCTGCTGCGGGCGGACGTTCAATTCTCGAAGCTCGTTTCTTCGATGAAAAGAAATACGATATCGGTCGTGTAGGTCGTTATAAATTAAACAAAAAATTAAACTTGAACTTACCTGAAACTCAAAGAACAATCACTGTTCAAGACTTGGTAGCATCAATCGAATACTTAATTAACCTTACATTTGACGAAGGTTCGGTAGACGATATTGACCACCTCGGAAACAGAAGAATCCGTTCGGTTGGTGAATTGCTCCAAAACCAATTCAGAGTAGGTCTTTCAAGAATCGAAAGAATCGTTAAAGAAAGAATGACTCTTCAAGATTCCGATACATTGACACCATTGAACCTTTTGAACACTAAACCTTTAGTTGCTTCATTAAAAGAGTTCTTCGGTTCATCACAGTTATCACAATTTATGGACCAAATTAACCCGCTTGCCGAGTTGACTCACAAAAGACGTATTTCAGCTTTAGGACCCGGTGGTTTGGTTAGAGAAAGAGCCGGATTTGCGGTACGTGACATTCACCCTTCTCACTACGGACGTATTTGTCCCGTTGAAACTCCTGAAGGTCCGAACGCAGGTTTGATTGGTTCTTTGGCTACTCACGCAAAAGTTAACGATTACGGATTTATTGAATCTCCGTTCTTTGTTGTTAAAGACGGTGTTGTTACTGATGAAGTACACTACCTTACAGCAGACGAAGAAGACAACTTGCGTATTGCTCCTGCCGACCTTGAGTTAAATCAAGAAGACAGAAGTATTAAATATCCGTACGTACCTGTACGTTACAGATCCGAATTCATCATGTCGGAAGCAAACAGAGTAGACTATATGGGTGTTTCACCTATTCAAATCTTCTCGGTTGCTACTTCGTTGATTCCGTTTATTGAACACGATGACGCAAACCGTGCATTGATGGGTTCTAACATGCAACGTCAATCAGTACCGCTTCTTATCACAGACCGTCCTGTAGTTGGTACGGGTCTTGAAAAGAGAGCTGCAAAAGACTCAGGTATGGTTGTTTGCAGTGACGTTGACGGTGTTGTTGAAAAAGTTGTCGGTGAAGAAATCTATATCCGAGATAAAGCCAACAAACTTCACAGATATCAATTGATGAAATATGTAAGAAGTAACCAAGATACTTGTATTAACCAAAAACCTATCGTAAGAGACGGTCAAGAGGTTAAAGCGGGTGATGTAATTGCAGACGGTGCTTCTACTCACTGCGGTGAACTTTCATTAGGTAAGAACGTACTTCTCGCTTATATGCCTTGGGAAGGCTATAACTACGAGGATGCTATCTTGCTTTCAGAAAGATGCGTTCACGATGATATCTTTACTTCTGTTCACATTGAAAAATTAGAAATAGATGCTCGTCAAACAAAACTCGGACCTGAAGAAATCACAAGAGAAGTTCCGAACGTTTCTGAAGAATCTTTACGTCACTTGGACGAAAGAGGTATCGTAAGAATCGGTGCAAGAGTTTACGCTGACGATATTCTGGTCGGTAAAGTTACACCTAAAGGTGAATCAGAACATCCGCCGGAAGAAAAATTGTTAAGAGCAATCTTTGCTGAAAAAGCAAGAGATGTAAAAGATA
>CAMEWS010000028.1 GCA_945946765.1 uncultured Clostridia bacterium | reverse complement strand
GTAAAATACCAAACATTTGAGGAGTGTAATGACCTTCAAAATCAGGTGTTGTTTGGACATCAGAACCAATGTTTCCAGCGGGTTTTCCATTTTTAGTTTCATGCTTATCAACTTTTTTTATTTGTGAAACATTGATGCCATTAATTTCCAAAACTAAACTTCCTTTATATTACACACTCTTTCAATAACACCTATGATACATAAAAATTGCCTATTTATGTATTATTTTGTTACAAGGTTATACAATTGGTTGATTTACTCAACTTTTCAAAAGATTGTTTCGTGAATTCAATCCTTGCGCCTTGCAATGTTCCAAGCCTCGCAAAGACGTGTTGTCATTCCGAATTTATTTGACAAAGGGAACATCAAAACCGAAGGTGATGACAGTGACTCTGTCCTTACAAGGCGCAGCCGCAGTGCGGCATCGCAAGCTCATAGCGACCCTGTGGAAAATAAAATATTTTCACAAAATGTTATGAAGATTGGACTTAATGAAAGCACCGTTCATAAAGATAGCGGAATCAGGTCACTATATAAAATATTGGGATAATTTTGCTGCGGAAAGAGCGTATGTTGTAGCTGTTTGAATTTCTCTCAATGAGGATTTAAGAAGTTGTTCGGCTTTTGTTTTAGTTGTGTCGGTAATGCTTTTGTTTGCTTCTTGATTTTTTGATATGGATACTGAGTTGTTGTCTTGAGAAGAAAACTTGTCTTTTAAACAGTTTTCAAAATCAGAGGAAATTGAATCCAAAAGATTTGATGAGCAAGCTTGTTTTCTTGCATATAGATTTGCAATAATGCTGTTTGGAGTAATGACGTTATTATCAAATTGCATGCTCATAATTATATCTCCCCCTTTATATTGTTATTATAGAGAGGTTGGGGAAATATTTAATCAACTGTTTGTACTAAATTAGCGTTTTCCAATGTATATATATTCAAAACCTTGTTCTGTCATTATTTTTGAATCGTATTGATTTCTGCCGTCAAAAATAATGGGATTTTTTAATGAGGACTTTATTAAATCAAAATCAGGATTACGGAACTCATTCCACTCGGTAATCAATAATAAGGCATCTGAGTCAGGTAAAACATCGTATGCGGATTGACAGTATTCTATTTTGTTGCCAAATATTGGCATCGCACAGTCGTACGCTTTGGGGTCGTATGCTTTGATTTTAGCTCCCCTTTTTAAAAGCTCATTTATAATAGTTATGGATGGGGCTTCACGCATATCATTGGTTTTTGGCTTGAAAGCAAGCCCCCAAACAGCAAATGTTTTGCCTGTAAGGTCTTCGCCAAATTTTTTAATTATTTTGTTAATAAAAAGCTCACGTTGTTTTTTGTTAATTTCATCTGCCGATTTTAATAAACTGCATTCGCAATTGTTTTGAACAGCAGTTTTGATAAGCGCTTTTACGTCTTTAGGAAAACAGCTACCGCCGTAGCCCAACCCCGGGTATAGAAATTTTGTACCAATTCTTGTGTCGGCACACATGCCTGTTCTGACTTTGCTAATATCTGCACCCACTTTTTCGCATATATTGGCAATTTCGTTAATGAAGGAAATTTTTACGGCAAGAAATGAGTTTGAGGCATATTTTACCATTTCGGCAGATTTTGTGTCCATTGTGATAATCGGGTTTTGATTTTTAACAAACGGAGCATACAAATTTTTCATAATATCCATTGCTTTTTCGGAATCCGCACCTATTACAACTCTGTCAGGGCGCATAAAGTCATCAACTGCTGCACCTTGTTTCAAAAATTCAGGGTTTGAAACAACGTCAAATTCGTAATCCGTGTATTTTTTGATAATGTTAGAAACAGCTTCGGCTGTGCCGACAGGTACAGTGGATTTGTCTACTATTACTTTGTAATCGTTTATAGCTTCGCCGATTTCTTTTGCAACTTCGTAAACATATTGTAAATCTGCAGAACCGTCTTCGCCCTGCGGAGTGCCAACGGCAATAAAGCAAATAAGCGAATTCTGTACGGCTGTTTTTAAATCATTTGTGAAAGAAAGTCTGTTTTCGGATACATTTGTGTTGATGAGATTTTCAAGTTCGGGTTCGTAAATGGGTATTATGCCATTTTTTAGCTTGGCAAGTTTTTCCGTGTCTTTATCAACACAAATAACGTCATTGCCTGTTTCTGCAAGACAAGCACCTGCGACTAACCCGACATACCCCGTACCTATTACACAAACTTTCATTATTTTTGTTCTCCTTAATAATAATGTAAATTATATAATAAAACAGATATGGTGTCATTTAATTAGAAAATTTAAGCTATTTCTTTCTTCCCGTAAAGCCGAGCAGTGCATTGATAAAGGTCAACGGATGAACGGGACAGCTGGGAATGTATAAGTCAATAGGATATTTTTCTAAAAACTCTCGGTTTGTTTCTTCACTGTTTTGATAAACACCGCCTGAAATTGCACAGGTACCGCAAAGTATTACGATTTTGGGGTCGGGTACTGATTTATAACAGTCTTCTAGTGCATAAGCCATGTTTTTGGAAATAGGACCGGTAATTACAATACCGTCAGCGTGTCGGGGTGATGCTACAAAATCTATACCGAATCTGCCCATATCAAAGTTTGCGTTTGAGCAGGCATTTAATTCCATTTCGCAACCGTTACAGCCTGCTGCACTAACCTGTCTGAGTTTTAGTGATTTAGAAAAAATGTTTGTAATTTCTTTTCTGACTTTTATCGCAATTTTGTCATAGTCTTCCGCTTGTACTGCTTCTGTTATAACAAGTTTTTCTCTGCTTGTTGAAGCAAGTTTGTAAAAATTAGAGAAATCTATTGCATGGTTTTGACAAATATTTTTGCAGGCACCGCAAAGCGTGCATCTTCCTAAATCTATTGATATAGGGTTGAGTTTTAATGCACCTGTCGGGCATACCGACAAACATTTTTGACAGTTGTCGCAACTGCTGTTTTTTATTATCGGATAACCTCTGAATTGCTCTCTCATCGGAGCGTTTTGTATATCTTTGATAAATTGATTTCCTTGAAATATTCTTGATTTTAATGTGTCCAGCATTTTTAAATTCCTTTTATTCATCATGCTGAAATTGATTCAGCATTTGTAGATTGTTCAGATCCTGAATCAAGTTCAGGATGACAGTTTTATAAAATTACAAATCGTTGCCTGAGTAAGACAGGTTAAAGCTTTTGTTACATAACGGAAAATCAGAAATCCCGTTGTTTCTTACAGCCAGCGCAAGTCCGTACCAGTTGTTGAAAGACGGGTCTTTTATTTTGTATCTTGATAAAGCACCTGTGTTGTCAGTCATTGCAATATGAACAACTTCACCACGCCAACCTTCAACAATAGAAATTACAAAAGCATCTTTTTGATTTAGATAATACCCGTTGTCTAATACAGGTTCATCTTTCAAACTTTTTAGTTCTTCCAAGATTTTTCTGATTATGGATAAAGATTCTTTGATTTCTTTGTATCTGAGCTTGAATCTCGAGTTTACATCACCCACACCTTTAAACGGTTTTCTGACAATTTGAAGCGTGTTCATTAACTCATCAGGGAAATCAAAACGTGAATCCAAATCCACACCGGAAGCTTTTGCTGCCATACCGACAAGACCGATTTCCAATGCTTTTTCCGTACTCACTGTACCTGTTTTTTCCAAACGTGACATAACAGAAGCGTTTTTAAGCATTGTTTTTGTCATTCTGTCTACGTCTTTTTCTACTTTTTTGAAGGTTTGTTGTGCTCTTTGTATTTTTTCTTCGTCAATGTCAAAATTTACACCGCCAACATTGACAAGACCTCTGCCGAAACGACTTCCGCAAAACTCCAGCATTGTGTTAATAACAAGGGTTCTTGTTACTCCAAATACCGCTGCCCCCATTGCGTAAGCTATATCACCGGCAACTGCACCCATATCACCAATATGGATAGCTGCTCTTTCCATTTCAAGGGCAAGCATTCTTATCAGTTTTGCTTTGTCGGAAATTTTAATTCCTCTTAAAGTTTCCATTGCCTGTGAATAGGCTGTATTATAGGCTATTACACTATCGCCCACAATTGATTCCGCAAGTTGGTTTGACGGATTTTTTACCATAAGTTCTTCAACACCTTTGTGTTGGTATCCGAGCATAATTTCGAGGTGATAAACGGTTTCTCCGTTACACATAAATCTAAAATGTCCGGGCTCAATTACACCTGCGTGGATTGGACCTACTGCAACCTGATGGACTTCTTCGCCTTCCATTTCAAAAAACGGATATTCTTTTTGGTTTTTTCTGACAGGCTTTAACCAAGGATGGTGTAACGGTTCGATTTTAAAATCTTCGTAAAATTCTCTTTCAAAAATATGGAATGAAGGAATATCCTTTGTTATTGATTCATAAAAAGTTTCGCCTTTTTTGAACAACGCTGACGATACCAATAATTCTCCGTTTTTATCATCGGCTAAAACAATAAATAATTTTACTTCACCGTTTCCCCAATCTTTGCCGAAGAAGGCAACGGGTCTTTTGTTTTCGTGTATTATTTCTTCTCTTAACTCATGAATTTTTAGACAAGGAATATCTTTAAGATTCAATTTTGAGTTGTTTTTAGTTTTAATCCAATTCATAGTTTTTATCCTTATTAGAAGCCGAATACGGCTAATTTAATTATATTGTTTAATGAGTCAGGTATGTACACACCGAGAATAAATACCAATAACAGCATTATTATTTGCGGGATGTACATTGATATTGTTACTTTGCTTTGGTTTTTGTTGATAGTTTCGGCTTTGTCTTCACTTTTTTCTCCGAAAGTCATACCTACAACTACTCTGCCTATGCCATAGAGAACTATTGTTAAAAGAAGTACAAACAGTGTGCATAAGAAGTAGTGTTTTTCTGCAATCATTGTTTTAATCATTAAAAATTCACTTATAAACAATAATGATGTAGGGAATGCACAAATGGCAAGGAATGAAGCTATCCACATCCATCCTGTTTTTTTATCGGCTTTAAGTAAACCTTTAACGGATTTGATTCTTTTAGTTTCAAACAATTCAAGAATATTGCCCGAAGTTAAAAAGAAAGAAGCTTTTGCTAAAGAATGACCGATTAAATGGAGTATTACAGCATAATAAGCAAAACCGCCAAGAGCAGTACCTATTGCAAGAATCCCCATGTTTTCAATTGAGGAATAAGCAAGCATTCTTTTGTAATTTTTTATATGATAAACAAATACTGCGGTTACAAATAATGATATAAATCCCATAACAAACAGTATTGTTCTTGCGTAAGAATCGCATTGTGCAATAGTTACAATTTTGAATACTCTTACAATTACAAGAAATGCTGAGTTTAACAAAGTTGCGGACAACAATGCCGAAATCGGTGAAGGCGATTCAGAGTGTGCATCAGGCAGCCAAAAGTGAACAGGCGCAAGCCCCATTTTTGCACCGAAACCAAATACCATAAATACAAATGCAAGTTTTAACCAAAACGGGTCAAAGTTTACTGCATTTTGATATAATATTGCGTAGTTTAATGAGTTTATGTCACCTGAAGAAATATTTAAGAAAATTATTCCCACAAATGCCAAAGCAATACCTATTGAACATATAAATACATATTTCCAAGCTGCTTCGATAGCGTTTTTTGTTCTGTTAAAAAATATCAAATAAGCACTTGATAACGTTGTTGCTTCAACAAGAACCCACGCAATACCTAAGTCCGTACTTAAAATTGTGCCTGTCATTGCCCAAACAAATGCAAGTGTCATAAACCAATACAAACAAAATTTTGTATTTTTGATTTTTACCCCAAAAGAAGGCAGATTTTTTGAGTAACCGTTGTTGTATATTGTCACCATTAAAAATACAAACGATAAAACCAACAGGAATATTTTGTTTGTATTATCTGCGGCAAAGTAAGGTATTGAGGTTTGTACATCTTTGCCAAACACAAGTATTGATGAAATAACGATGTGCATAATTGCATAAATATTTAATATAAGGTTGTCAAAAAATCTTTTTCTGACAATTAGCATTAATATACCTGCAATTACAGGGAACAGTAATAAAGTATTAATCATTGTATTCATAGTCCTTTAAATCTGATAAGTGTGAAACTTCAAGGTCTTTAAATTCTTTGTTGATTACGTTTACAAACAAACCCAGAATGTAAACCGCAATAAATACATCCAAAAGAACGCCTAAGTTAACCAACATAGGCATTTCCTTTGATACGGATAAAGACAATAAAAATATGCCGTTTTCCATTGTAATAAATTCAATCACGTTAGAAAGAATGTTGTGTTTGATTGTAATTAACCACAAGCTGATTATGATTGTTGCAACGGAAACACCAAAGTATACAGGTGCAATCATTTTTAATGAGGATATCCAATAGTTTGATGCAAGAAATCCCGCAAGCAAAATTACACTGGAAATAACAAGGCAATAAAAATGCGGAATATTAGGTGCAACGTCCCTTACGGAATTTGTTTTCTTTATAACCTTAAATAAAAACCAAGGAATAATGATTGATTTTACAAGCAGTGTTTCAATTGCCAAAAATGCAATGTTTAAACCTGTTGTGTGTTCAAAACTTCCGCAGCTTATGAGGAATAATAACACACCTTGTGCAATCAACAACCTTACATGAGAAATGATTCTGCTTGTTGTTGAAAGATATAACATTGTAAGTCCAAAAAGGATTATAAATCCGTTTGCCATATTTTCCATTTTTTCTAACCTCCAAACATCCTTGCAACAACAAGAGAAAGAACAACCAACGCTAATGAACTCATAATAAATACAAATTCAAAAACGTGTGACATTCTTATCCTTGCCATACCTGATTCGATAGTACCGATAATCACTGATATTGCAAACATGATTAACAAATATAATCCTGCAAATGTGTATGTTTCCAATGTTTGCGGAAGCAATATATTTGCAATTAATGATGAAATTAAAAACATTTTTATCGAGTTAGCCCACATAATCAGTGCTAAATCACTTCCCGAGTTATCAAGTATCATAACTTCGTGAATCATTGTTAACTCAAGGTGAGTGGCAGGGTCATCAACGGGTACTCGAGAACCTTCAATTAATATCATAAGGAACAGTGCAACAACCGCAAAGATAATAATTAAGACACCGTAATTTCCTGCATTGTCAAGGATTTGAGTAAGGCTGTCAAATGTATAATTGCCCGTTAATGCCATAATAGAAGCAATGACAGTAAAAAATGCAGGTTCAACGATTGTTGTAAAGCTTGCTTCACGAGAAGCTCCCATTCCTTCAAAACTGCTGCCTGTATCCATTGCGGAAATCAAAGCAAAGAATTTGCCTAATCCTAATGTGTAAGCAAAAACAATTATCCCCGCAGGAATGTTTATAACTGCTTTTCCGAACGCAAGCGGTACAAACAAAGCCGCAGCGATTGCCGTTGCTATTGATATTATAGGTGTAATTTTAAAAACAACTGATGTCGTGTTGCTTATTACAAAATCTTTTTTGATTAATCTGACAAAGTCAAATATGGGTTGAAAAACAGATGCACCTTTCTTTCCTGCCCAAAAAGCTTTTGTTTTTTTGATTATCCCCATCATAAGGAAAGGAACAAACAATAAAATTATTAAGTTTAAAATTTGAGTTAACATTTTATTTATCCTATTTTCTTAATTTTAAAATATCAAACATCCGATTATTATCAGTACAAGAAAAATTAATCCGTACTTCATATATGATTGAAGGTTTCCGCTTTGCATTTTTTCAAATTTTGACAAGAACCATTCGTCAAATTTTATAAGCGGATTTATGATGTAGGCTTCTTCTATGTCGTCAATATGCAAGCTGAAGTGAGCACTTTTGGGGAAAAGTTTTTTGGGCTTTTCCACATCAAATATTTTTTTGAATAATGGTTTTAACATTGATAAAAACGGACTTGCATAAGAAGATGCACTGTATTGCATACGATTGTTCGGTCTGTCGTAACCGCAGCCCCAGGTTTCGTGGAATTGTATTTTTCCTTTGCATAAAATGCATTTTAAAACACACAAGCCGACAACAATGCCAAAGAACAACAGCGCGAATATTGAAATTTGCTGCAATATATCGGTTGGCGCATTGCTGAATTCTATTGCGTGAGAAGACAATACTTCTACGGGTGCTTTGAGCATATTGAATACAAATTGAGGACACAAGCCTATTAACAACGTTAAAATTGCGAGAAAACTCATCGGAATAATCATTGACAATCCTGTGTCTTCCGTAACGTTGGAGGCTTTATCGCTTCTTGGCATACCCAAAAATACAATACTGAATACTTTTGTAAAACAAAGTATAGCCATTGTTCCGACAAGTGCAAGACCTGCAATCGCAAAGATTAATGCAAGTATTACAAAGAAGTTGTTAATTGCAAGACCTTTTAACATGCCTGCATAAACAAGAAACTCACTGATAAAACCGTTGAACGGAGGCAAACCGCAAATTGCAACGGAGCCGATTAAGAATAATATTGCTGTTGCAGGCATGGATTTAATTAATCCGCCTAATATTTCAACATCTCTTGTGTGAGTTTTTGTATAAACACTTCCTGCGGAAAGGAAAAGCAATTGTTTGAATATAGAGTGGTTTAACACGTGGAGTATGGCTCCCGCAAATCCGCACAATGCAACAAGTCCGCTTCCGTAAGTAAGCCCTATCATACCGACACCGATACCGATACCGATGATACCGATGTTTTCGATACTGTGATATGCAAGCAGTCTTTTTAAATCGTGTTGTGTTATTGCGTATAAAACCCCGTACAATGCGGAAATTACGGATATAATCAATACACCGAAGGCAATAATTTTAGACGGTATTGCAATTAAAGCAAGTATTCTTAAAATCCCGTAAATACCTGTTTTAATCATTATACCCGACATAATTGCACTGACATGGCTCGGAGCGGCGGGGTGAGCATCGGGTAGCCAGTTGTGAAAAGGTACAAAACCTGCTTTTGTGCCAAATCCGATAAATGCCAATAAGAATATTATATTTGCAAATTGTTCGTTATTTTGAAGAACCTGTGTAAATGCAGCAAAATCAAAACTTCCCGCTTCAATTGACAGTGCGGCAAATGCAAGGATTATAAATATTACGGATACGTGCATAAACACAAGATATTTTATGCCTGCTTTTAAAATTTCCTTCTTTTCGTGTTCAAAAATAACAAGGAAGAAGGAAGATAACGACATAATTTCCCAGCAAATTAAAAACATCAAAGCGTTTTGACAAGTAACAACAAGCAACATTGATGTTACTAAGCTTGTTAAAAATATCAAATGCGGACAAAAGTTTTTACCGATTTCAATATAATGTTTTAAATATCCGTTAGCATAAATTATTGCACAGCAACTCATAATTGAGATTACAACAATAAAAAATGCACTCAAAGGGTCTATAACAAAGTTAATTCCGTTAAAAACACCCCCAAAGTTTAATGTTTGTACCAAATTTTCACCCTTAAATAAAGCATTAAAGGCGGGTATCGTACACAAAATTGCCGAGATAACGCTCGCAACCGATATAAATGGTACTTTTAACTTTTTGTTAAACATAAGCGCAACAAATCCGCTTAAAAACAGGAGTAACACTCCGATAAAATAAAATTTCATAAAAATTCCCAACTCTGCTTTCATATTGTCAACTGACTCCGAAGTCTTACTGAATCGGTGCAATACAATAAAGTTCAATCTTAAATATATAAGTTTGGCACCGCCAACAAGTACGTGGGGTCACTTTTGTAAAATGTTTGATTTATTGCTGATTGTATTACTTGCATTATTCATACAAGTGTTGCATTTCAGACATTTTATGTTTCGACTTCACCATAATTAGTGACAAAAACTGTTGTAAATCTAACAAAAACACATGTCAAGTTTTTCATAGGCGGTGGTGAGTTTGTAGAAATTTTTGTGCGTTAAAACGCAACTTACTTGCTATATTTCTTTGTCGTGTAACAAATATTTTTATTTGCATTACAAAAATACTTGCAATTGAATATTGAGGTATTAAAATCAAAAACGCACTAACCAAATTGTTGGTTTTTAAATTTAACATTAATAACAACTTAAGAGAGTTTAACGAGACAATATGCCCGTACTCACCGAATTAAATAATTCGGTCTGTTGTTGGTGCTAAAAAACAGATTAAATTGAAGGAGATTAAACATGTCAGAACAACAGACTTTTGACGCTCGTGATTGTGTTACACCCAAAAGTGTTGCGCACGAGTTAGCAGACAAGGTAATGCCTGCAAAAGCAAACTTTAGAAAATCCAAAACTTTTGTATTGGCTATAATGGCAGGCGCATTAATTGCCTTTGGTGCGCAGGTGTCATTAACGGTTATGACGGGTACAGCAGAAAACCTTAGCTGGGGTATTGCAAAACTTGTTGGAGCAATGACTTTTGCGACCGGTTTGATGATGGTTGTTTTAACGGGTGCCGAACTCTTTACGGGTAACGTTATGATGACTTTTTCGGTTATTGAAAAGAAAATCACTTTTGCCAAACTTTTAAAAAGTTGGACAATTGTTTACATAGGCAACTTTATCGGCTCGGTTGTCATTGCGTTGTTGATTTATTACTCTGGATGTTCCCACAACTCGCACGAGGCATTGGGAGTTTTGAGTTTGACAACCGCTTATCAAAAAGTTAATCTCACTTGGGTAGAAGCTTTTACAAGAGGTATACTTTGTAATTGGTTGGTATGTTTGGCTATATGGATGGCATCTTCAGCAAGATTGGTTATAGGTAAGATTTTTGCTATTTTCTTCCCGATTATGACCTTCGTTGCTTCAGGCTATGAGCACAGTATTGCAAACATGTTCTTTTTGACAAACGGAATTTTTGCAAAACATACAGCTTCTATCGTTGCAGCTTCGGGCTTGACTGCGGAACAGCTTTCTACACTCAATATAAAAGCATTATTTGTTAACAACCTTATTCCCGTTACTTTAGGTAATATGGTAGGAGCTATTTTCTTTGTTGTATTCTTCTTTTGGACAGCCTACTTAAGAGATGACCATAAAAAGAATAAACAAAACGGATAAAAATGAACGGCGGTTTTTATTTAAAACCGCCGTATTTTATTATTGATAATTAGGTTATAATATTGTTGTGAAAAAGATTTTATTTATTACATTAATTTGTGTCGTGTCGGCAATGCTTCCTGCAAATGCAAAAAAACAAGATTCTATTAATCTTGAAGTGACAACACCTTCTTTAAACGAAAAAATTGCCGAAGCACCAACCGACTCTGTAGAAGACAGGCTTGATAAAATTAATTCTACTTTTATTCAGGCTCCCAAAAATGATGTTGTACAAGAATCACGTAGCGGGCTTGCAGACTATGACCCTGCTCATGGTGCAACATCGCCAAAATTATTTTTGTACAATGTAATTTCTAAAGCCGCAAAAGATGTGTATGAACTGGAAGTTGAACAAATCGACAATCCTGTGCCTCTGCTTAGTAATCAATTAACCTTCAAACCCCAAAAAGGGCCGCTTGAAAAAATTCATATATGGAATGCCTTGCAAATGAATTTTTCGGAAACTTTACCCGAGCACGGGCAAAATGTTAACAAGTATGATGTTGCTTTGATAAATCCGATTATTGATGGAACTTTTAGGGGAGGTAAAGAAAATTTTAGGATAATGCTTGACCCCACACATCGTCACAGCCATTTGCCGTTTATGCAGCCGTTTATTCAGGATTTCTATGTAGAAACAACAAGAATTCCTCATACAAGAGTGTTGTTGGGTAATTCAAGACCGGGAGTGGGTGTAGAAGGAGCACAATCTCCGTATAATCTTGCTTTTATTAACAGGTCACAAATAGCTCGTAACCTTGCCAATATCCGTAAATTCGGTGTAAGGGTGAGGGGTGATTATTCACTTATGGATTATGATACGGGTTTTTATAGCTCATCAACAAATTTTACGGACTTTTTTCCGGGGTATGAATACGATGCTTGGCTAAATTTTAAACCGTTAGGCAAAACTGATGGCAGGTACGGAAAACCGGTTGTTGGTGCAGGGATTCAATCGGGTGAAAAACACGGTATGAGTTATTATTTAACAGGTGTGTATGCCGGTTATCAATATAAAAAGTTTTGGACAAAGTTTGAATACGCAAGAGCAAACGGCTCTAACGGTGGTAGCGGCTTGAGTGACAAACGCTCACAGGGGCTTTTTGTCACGGCGGCTTATCGTTTGACAAAAAGGCTGGAAATATTGGCAAGATATGACCAATTTGACCCTGATAGAGCGGTTAATAACAATAATCAAAGGGAATATACAATAGGCTCTAATTATTATATAAAAGGGCAGGCGCTAAAACTTATATTTAATTATATTTATTGTCAAAATGACAGCAAGCCCGATTCTCATCGTCTGATGATGGGAACTCAGATAGTGCTTTAGTGCGTTTGACATTCTGAGCGTAAGCGAAGAATCGCATTGCTTTTGAGATTCTTCGACTCTTCAAGTCTCTGAATGACTGATTTTGTTAAGAAATGTAAATTGCTTTTTTCTAAAAAGGCAATTTTTGAATGCAAAAATTTTTTATATTAGTACGGAACGAGGAATCCAAAAGTAACAATTCACAGTCATTACAAATTTAGTTTGAAATTGCAAAGTTTTGGCAATGTTAAAACAAGTTCTGAATGACACAAGCGAATTAGTACTAAACTTTTTACAAGGAATTTAGAAAAACAGAGGATATAAAAATGGGCGGATTTTATTCAGTTAGCAATTTAACACCTAACACTTGGGCATATCAAATGTTCCCTGGTGGTACACCTTATTCAATAACAAATCCTCAAGATTCTATCGGTAATTACAATGATTTTCAACTGACAAATTTTGATTACACAGCAGACTTTTTGGAACGTAATTCTGTTGCAATGATGAATAACATGGAACAATTGTACAAACAATATCAAGCACAAATTGCACAATGGTCACAAAATACTTACCCGAATATTTCAGGTAATACAAATGTTACTATTCCCGGCTTGACTCCAGGGGTAACTCCGGGCGGTTATGCTTCTAAAATTGATGATGATCAGGTTGCAGGTTATATCAGCAGATTGGCAAATGACCCTCTTTACGGACCTGAATTAAAAAAAGAGGTTACTCTTGATGACGGTACAAAAGTGACCTATCTTAAAAGATTAGACGACCTTATCAATGATTATTTGAAAGCAAAAACTCCTGCCTTGAGCGATGATGATTTTGCAAAAATTAAAGAAATTGCCGGTAAAATTGCAAAAACAGGCAAAATTACAAAAGAAGACTTTTTGACTTTGAAGAAAATTGTTGATACTCACAAAGGCAAATTAGGTGCTGAACAAGCAGCTGAAGATGATGCAGCAGCCGAAGAAGAAGAACATGCAGCAGCAGCAGAAGAAGAAGCAAAAGCACCTGTGGCAAACCCGAATGCTGCCAGCGGTCATTGGGGACAAGTTAAATCAGCAGCCGACCTTTATTTTGAAGCAATGGACGGACCCGGTACCGATAAGGATTTAATGGATGAAGCCAGAGGCAAAACTACAGATAAAAATGTTATTGAAATTATCAAATACTTTAACGAAAACAAAGGTAATCTTCACGCAGGAGAAACTTTAATAGAATACATATTAGATGATTTTGATTGCTATAAAGGTATACAAGGTCGCGGATTCTGGGGTACTTGGTTGCGCAATGACAAGGCTAAACCTTATATTACAAAATTGACAGACTCATTAAAAACAAGAGCCGAAGGTTTGCAAGAACTTAAGAAAAACGGTTCGGATGAATTGAAATTATCTGAAGCTACAAGAAATGACTTAAAAGCAAAAGTTAATGCAATGAATACTGCGTTAAATAGAATGACTGATACTCATAATACTTTTACAGAAACTGACAAAAATGAAATAGAAACTGCATTTAACAACTTGGTTGAAGCAATTGATAAAGCAGAAATTGAAGCATACGGAAAAGAAAATGTTTACGATCCTTCAAGAGATTTGTTGGTACAACAAGATGCAGAAGGCGGAGCACCTGCAGTATAGTCTTAATTAATTAAAAACAATATACACTTCACAAATAACAATATTTATTCCTCGGTTTATACTAGGTATGGTAGGTTTTCAAGGGCACAACATGTGCCCTTTTTATTTTGCTTCGTCATGGTAATGCTAAATCAGGTTCAGGAGACGCAATTCACCGGCAATGACATTATGTAACGTTTATACAACAGTTCGTTGATGTTGGTGTTCTTATTAATTATAATTACTCTATAATTTTCAAAAAAATATCGGAGTTTTTTATAATGTTCCCAAGTATCAAATTTGAGTATGTCAACAAGCTTAAAATTACATTGACTGTTATAATTCTTATTCTGCTTACGGTGTTTGCTCATTTTGCAGGTAATTTGTTTGATTCAATAGAAAACAAATTTATTGATTTAAGAAGTTATATTTCAACAGACGGAGGAATTTACGGAGCCAGATTTAAACATGCCGATAATAATATTTTAGTGCTTTCAATAAATGATGTTACTCAATATGAAGCTGCCCGTTCTTCGGAACTAAATCTTACACGTTGGCCTTGGTCCAGAGAAGTTTGGGCTAAAGTTGTTAATTTTTTGGAAAGACAAAATCCTGCTGTTTTAGTGGTTGATTTGAATTTTTCAAATTACGAAGATTTGTCCAGAAACTATGCATCTTCGGATATGATGCTTGCTGATGCTCTTGGCTATTATGACAACATTGTGCTTGCGACAGCATTAAGAACACCGTATTCTGAAGCAAAAAATACAGATGCGGCAAATATTCTCGACAACTTTGAAAATCCTTACAACCCTGCAAGTAACACTCTTAATATGTATATAGACAACAAGGATATTGATACTAAAATTGCGTATTTTTCTCACGCTCCGATACCTAATATTTTTACAAATTCAACAACAATGGGGGTTACAAATCTTGTTACTTCTTCCAACAGAGAAGATAATGTGAGATACTCTCAACCTGTATACAAGCTCATTAAAGGTAACAAAGAGTATTACATTCCCTCAATTGCGCTTGCGGTTTTGATGAAAAAAGAAGGCATAGGAAAACTTGCGGAAGAAATTCCGATTGAAAACAATATATTAAAAATAGGCAAACACCGAATTCGTTTGAATGATAACGGGCAAACCCTTATTAATTGGCATTCGCATGGTGCGTCTTATCAGGATATTCCTATAAATTCCATACTTTTGAGTATGGTTCGGGGTACGGACTATTTTGAGTATGACAATCAAAAATATCCGCTTAGCTATTTTAAAGATAAAATTGTGATTATTGCCCAAACACATCAAAATACGGAAACGCATAATACCCCTGTTGCAAAAGAGATGGCTGATGCTCAAATTAAGGCAACTATAATTGATAACTATTTGAATGATTCAGATATTACAAACAATTTAAAACGTCCGTTTTTAAAACATGTTACACCATACAAAGGTAATATAATTACAGTCGCATATTGTATTGTGATAATTGCGATTATGCTTGTTGCAACAAATATTCCTCTTGCGTTTATCAATGGATTGCTTGCAGTTATGAGTTATATTCTTTTGTGTATATATTTGTTCTGCAATCCCAAGTATCGCATAATTCTTGATATGGCAGAGCCTTTATATTGGATTTGCTCGATATTTATAATTTCGTTTATCCTAAAGGCTCATCACGAATATAAAAAGAAAAAAAGAATTGAAAAAATATTCGGCAATCTGGTTTCGGCAAAGGTTTTAAAACAACTTGTGGACAAACCTCACAGGCTTAATTTAAAATCTACGATTCAAAACGTAACTGTGATGTCGTGTAATATTTATAACAATTTACAAATTTCAAATGATATGACGCCGGAAAAATACGTTGATGTTATTAATAATATTTTTAATAATATTGAACAAATTATATTCAAATACAACGGTACTATTAACAGGTTTGTCGGCAATTCCGTTCTTGTATATTGGGGGTATCCGATACATTCACGCAAAGATTCAGAAAACGCAATTCGTGCAGCTTTGGAAATTCAACAAAAAATTGATGAATACAATGCCGGGTTCAATAATATTGATTTTGCCGATTATGACGAGCAAAATTTTGAAAAAGAAAACCCTTCAAGATATTCCGTAAAAGTTAAAATTGCCATAAATACAGGTGATGCGCTTGTGGGGCAAATTGGTTCAAACAATGTATCTGATTTTACGGTATTGGGTAATGCTGTTGAGGCTGTTGAAAGAATCAATGCTGTTTGTACTGATTTCGATAAGAATATTATTGTAACGGAATCAACGTTAAGGCACCTTGATGAAGATATTCCGTCTTTTTATATTGGTCAGGTTCGTTTGAAAAATTCTTCCGAAAAAATAAAACTTTTTGAGTTATAAAAAAAAGAGCAGATATAAGTATCTGCTCTTTTTTTAACTTTAGTTTAAAACTATTCAACTACAGAAGTAAGTCTAACTTTTGTTCTTAAACCTTTACCTGAAAGGTCAGCTTTACCTTCGTGAGATAACCAACCAATACCCATATTAACAAAGTTTTCATTAATATCTAATTCTTTTTGAATTTTAGAAATTGTTGCTTCGTTGTTTTTTTGATCTGCTAAAAATTCGTAAACTTTACCAGCTGCTTCGCCAATGTAATAATTCATCTTAAATCTCCTTCATTTTATGTGAGTTCAACAAAACTTATATATTATATATAGTATAATTTTAAGCTTTTGTAAATGAAATTTTCAATGAATACACCACTTGAATGAAATTGTTTTTTAGGTGGTGACAATAAAAACAAAGATGTTATAATATCTGATTTTTTTGTTGAATATCTTTGTTACAAAATGTTAAATTTCAAAATTAAATGTTTAAAATTCTGAAAAAAAGGGAATTATATAAGTACAGGTTAGATAACATCCGGGCGTATTTTCGAGGTTGCGAAAAAAAAGTTTTTTGGGCTTGGTTTAAAAGTTCTCTAGCCTGTCCCGTAAGGGTTATACCCAGTTGTTAGAGTAGAGATATTGTCCGAATTTTATACAGCGCAAACATTCTGTCGCTTCCAGATAACATTTTTTGCTGTAATCGGATAGTGAAGATCCACAACGACCTCGGTAATCATTTATTAAGAGAGGGCAGGTGTAAATTCCTGATTTAGTTAATAATCTTGAGGTCATACAATCAGTTTTAATATTTATGACCTTGTTTGTAGGTTGTTGCTCAGTATTTAAATTGTTTTTTTGCGCATTTGCGTTTAGCTCAGGTATAAATGCAAAATTTATATCCTCTGTTTCAAAACCAAATTTTTTACCTAATTCTATAAAACCTTCTTTTAAATCAGTTATGTTTTCGGGTTGTGCCATAATCAGCAGTATGGGGTTGAAGCCGTATTTGTTTAATGCCGTTATTGCATGGATAGCTTTTCTGAATGCACCTCTGCCGGAAATGTTGTCATTGGTCTTTTCGTCATAATGATTTAGTTTAATTTTAAAAATAATTTCATTTGAGCCTTCATCTTCTACACGTTTTAAAAACCTTGCTTTTTTATCATTAATACAACTTCCGTCTGAAAATATTGTTACTGAACAATATGATAAGCAAAGCCTGAGTATATGGTTGAACTCGGGGTGGGACATTGCATTTTTTCCTGTTAAATATATGTATTTTAATTTTGTGCGGTCAATTTCTTTTAACGCTGCTTTTATTTCGTCTGTTTGCAAATATTTTTTGTTTTTTTGATTAAAACTTCTGCTTCTGTATACTCCAAAACTCTTATTTTGCGGTTTTTCGTATTCCATATCTATAAAAAGATGTTCCAAATCTTTTAGAGTAATGCATTGTGCCTGAATAATATAATTATTCATTATCTAAATCCCTCCTTAACTTGATATATTCAATTTGTTTTTCAAATTTTAGTTTGAATCTATTTTTAATAAAATTGCACAGGTGGTTATAAATAAATATACTGTCAGCTATTTACAATCAATTTTTTAATTGTAATTCGTGTTTAATTCTTGATTTCTAAATATAATCAATGATTTTGCTAAAGTTTTTAAGCTTGCTTGCCGAAGTTGATATTAAAGGAGGGTCATTGAATGGCTGAGATAATTGAAAATGTGCACGGAAGAAGATTGATAAGAGTTACAACAAATGATGTTATCAGTCTTGTTAAAACCTATCAAACTATTGCATGTGAATCTGAATCATACTCTCAAATTAGAGAAAAACTTGATAAAGCAGATCTGTATATTCCTGAAGATGTGTAGTTGATTACTGTTTATTATGTTGCTATAATTTAATCCGTGAGTATCTAAAGATAGTTTTTAGATATTTGCATGACCCAACTAAATTGTTGCGGGTGCAGGTATTAGTTTCTTAAACTTGTACTTTTCATAAACACCTGTGTACTTAGTAATTGGCGTCAGTTGATTAAATACAATAACGGAGGAAAATTATGAAAAAACTTTCGACTATCCTTTTGGCAACAGCATTTGTCTTGAGTGCAAGTATGTCTTTTGCCGCAACTGGCACAACTAATGCTTTTCAAAATTATCAGGCAAAAAGAGATGCTGCCATAAAGAAACATGATGCAAAAGTTGCTGAACTTCAAAAAAAACAACAAGCTAATCAAGATGCTTTGAAGAAAAAACAAGAAGAATATAAAAAACAACAACAAGCTAACAAAGATGCTTTGAAGAAAAAACAAGAAGAATATAAAAAACAACAACAAGCTAACAA
>CAMEWS010000027.1 GCA_945946765.1 uncultured Clostridia bacterium | reverse complement strand
TTGGCGTCATTCGCACTCCGTTACACTTCTACAAGCGAAGCCGCCTCAAACATTTTTGGATTAGACAAAAGGAAAACTAAATGTTTAAGAAACAAAAGTTCCGCAAAAAACTTTTCTTGCTTCTTCTCTGTCGTCAAAATGAATTGTTTCATTTTTTAAAATTTGATAATCTTCATGTCCTTTACCTGCGAGGACAACAACATCATTTTCATGCGCAATAGTTTTCAACATGGAAATTGCCGTACGTCTGTCGGATTCAACATAAACTTTTTGAGTGTTAACAGTTTTTATACCGGCAAGAATATCCGAAATAATTAACTGAGGGTCTTCACTTCTCGGGTTATCGGACGTAACTACAACAATATCGGCAAATTCATCGGCAATTTTGCCCATTTTAGGACGTTTTGTCGCATCTCTGTCCCCGCCGCAACCAAACATACAAACCAGTCTGCCGTCTTTTGGAGTAAGCTCTCTTGCAGCTTTTAAAACATTTTCCAACCCGTCAGGTGTATGTGCATAATCAACAATTACAAGCGGTTTTTTGTTCACAATCTCAAAACGACCGTCCACGCTTTTTGTTTCTTCAAGCGCTTTTATACAAATATCAGCATCAAAACCTGCCGCAATACCTGCCGTTAATGCGGCAAGCGCATTATACACACTAAACATACCGTTCATTTGAAGATTTACTTTTTTAACTTCACCGTTGATGTTGCAGTCAAATTTTGCACCGTGAACAGAAAAATCAATATTTGACGCAACAACATCCGCATCGTTTTTTATGCCGAAAGAATAAACTTTTACGCCTTCGGGAACAACTGATTTAAAGCGTTGTGAGTATTCATCATCATTGTTTATTACGGCAAAACCGCCTTTTTTAAGCCCTTTAAACAACAATGCTTTTGCCTCAAAATAATTGCTCATTGTGATATGGTAATCCAAATGGTCTTGAGTAAGGTTTGTATAAACAGCACCGTCAAAATCACAACCGCCCACTCTGTTTTGCTCCAATGCGTGAGAACTTACCTCCATTGCAACATAATCAATGTTTTGTTCGCAAATCATTTTAAAAGTCTTTTGCAACTCGGGAGCTTGCGGTGTCGTGTGTTTTGCATCGTGATAAGAATCGGCACTTGACAATTTGTACCCCAAAGTCCCAATCAATGCGCACTTATGCTGTGCTTTTTCCACAATCCTTTGCAAAAGGTGAGTTACGGTAGTTTTTCCGTTTGTGCCCGTTACTCCGATAAGATTTATATTTTTTGAAGGATAATTGTAAAAACCTGAAGCTACATCGGCAATTTGGTGACGTGTGGATTCCACAACAACCTGAGGTACATTAATTGCAAGCTCCTGCTCAACAAACAAAGCCACAGCCCCGTTGTCAACAGCCATTTGTGCGTATTGATGTCCGTCTGAGTGTTCTCCTTTTAAACAAACAAAAATATCACCTTTTTTAACGGTTTTGGAATTATACGAAATCCCTGTAATTTCAACGTCTTTTTCGTTTAACACTTTTTTAACTTTAATGTTTTTTAGCAGTTCACTTAATTTCATACTTTTATCCCTCTATTATTTTTTCTTATCAGGAGCTATGTTCATAATACGTGCGGTTTGTAAAGCAACCTCTCTAAATACGGGCGCTGCAACCGTACTTCCCCACAACGCACCTTTTGACGGAGAGTCAATTACAACATAAATTTCTACTTGCGGATTGCTTGCAGGCAAAAAGCCTACTATTGAAGTAACCAATTTTGTTGTATAACCTTTGCCACCGTATACTGATTTTCTTGCAGTACCCGTTTTTGCGGCAACGTGATATTCATCAAGATTTACCGGTGATTTTGAACGCCCGATACTGCCTGCAAGGAGTTTTGCAACAGAATGAGCGGTTTCGGGTTTTATTACCTGAACACGTTGAATTTTTTCCGCCTCCTCTTCAGGACTATATTTTATTACGTGCGGAGTTACTTTTACGCCGTTATTTGCAATAGCAGAAATTGCTGAAGCCATTTGTATAGCAGTAACGGAAACACTGTAGCCATACCCTACAGAGGCATGAGTGGATTTGTGCCAATCTTTTACTGCAGGTATTAAACCTCGTGATTCTCCGGGTAAATCAATACCTGTTTTTTCACCCATTCCGAACTTCTTAAGCATATTGTAATGTTCTTGCTTTGTCATCATCAATGCTGCTTTTGCACTGGCAACGTTGCTTGAGTGTTCAAAAAGGTAGTACAAATCAATGTTACCGGGGCAGGGTCTTGTTCTGTAGTCGTAGTTTTCAATAGGCCACTTGTCTATGACAATTTTGCCCGAATCATATATTCTCGAATGTTCGTTAAGCCTTCCTGTTTCTATTGCGGAAGCTATCGTTAACACTTTAAAAGTTGAACCGGGTTCATAAACATCACTTAACGTCCAGTTTGTAAGCTGAGTAAGTGTCGCTTTTTTATAATTGTTAGGATTGTAAGACGGATAAACCGCATAACCTAAAATCTCACCGTTTTTAGGATTCATAACTATAACGGTTCCTCTTAGTGCACCTTTTTCTTGAATAGCTTTATTGAGTTCAACTTCACAAACGTGTTGTATTGCAGAATCGATTGTAAGTGTAATCGACTTTCCTCTTAGAGGAGAAGCTGTTGCAGCAGGGTCTGTGTTAACTTCGTAGATAATATCACCATCAGGTGTTTTTTCAAAATTCACATCCTGTTCAACTTCTTCTAACTTGTCTTTTGCGGTTAATTCAACACCGGCGGCCACATCGGCATCCGCATTATAGTAGCCCAAAATATGTGCAGCCATCAGACCCTGAGGATAGACTCGTTCATTCTTTTTACCAAGACTGATTTCTCTTAAACCAAGTTTTCTGATTTCAAGAGCGGTAGTTCTCGGTACGTCTTTTTTTAAAACTATAATTTTTTGGTCTTGTGCCAATTTTTTAGCCAACTGCCCTTTATTCAATCCCAATATGGGAGCGAGGATTTCCGCAAGTTCGTTAGGCGTATGGTCATAATATTCTTGGTGAGCATAAACATCAAATGAAGTTTTATCTGAAGCGAGCTTAATTCCGTTTCTGTCAAGAATAGCACCTCTCATAACAAAACTTTTGGCACTCCTTTGACGCTTTGCCTGCGCACGATAGTTTTTGACATCAACGACCATAATCAAAAACAAATACGCAACAAGCACAAAGCTTATTAAAATACAGGAAATTTGCCAAAATATAAGCTTTTTATCAAACTCCTTAAACTTCTCTTTATCGCTTTTATAATTTTTATAAGTTCTATTCCGTCCCATAATTTCTTTCATTTAAAGAGTGCCCTCTCAAATACATTATACTATGCACTAACAATTTGGCTCATTAATTTATGTAAATATTGACATAAAATTTTAAAGTATTTTCTGTATTTTTCAAACTGACTTTCCATGATAATATATTATAGTTGAGTATGGTTAGATAAATTATAGAGGCCCTTTCCCCATGGGTGATGAAGACAAGCAGTTTGAGGCATCTCACCAAAAACTGGAAAAAGCAAGAAAAGAAGGACAAGTTGTAAAATCAAAGGATTTTTCAACTGCAATTGCCATGATTGTAATGTTTTTTGCCATTGCAAAGCTTTCTCCGTTTATTTTTGACCAAATTTCACGATTATTTGTACTTTGTTACGAACAAATACCAAACCACAGCCTTCAAAATATAGGCTTGCCGTATCTGCTTTTTATCACACTTGTGCCTACGCTTTTAATAATAGGGCCGATTTTGGCATTGGCTGCATTTATCGCAATAATAGGCGACTTTATACAGGTTGGTCCTTTGTTTACAACAACTCCGCTTGCACCAAAATTGGATAAACTTAACCCGACAAAGTATTTCAAAAATCTTATGTCTGTAAAAACACTGTTTGAATTGTTTAAGAACATTGTAAAAGTAGCAATTTTGGGTTATGTTGGCTGGTCTGTATACAGCTCACATTTTGAAGTAATTTTAGGTCTTGCAGCAACAGACAATAATTTTGCCGTTATGCAGGAGTTTGGTTCTCTTATTATGGACTTTGTTATAAAAGCGAGTATAGCATTCCTTGTCATAGCCGCAGCCGATTACGGAATGACAAGATGGAAATTCTTACAAGACCAAAAAATGTCGTTTAAAGAAGTAAAAGACGAATATAAAAACACTGAAGGCGACCCTATGGTTAAACAACAGTTGCGCCAACGCCGTCAGCAAATGTTACAACAAGGGATGATGGATGCCGTTCCCGATGCTGATTTTGTTGTTACAAACCCGACACATATCGCATGCGCTTTAAAATATGACCAAGAAGAAATGGAATCCCCAAAACTTGTAGCAAAAGGTACCGAGCTTTTTGCAAAAAAAATCATTGACATAGCAAGAGAGCATGGGGTTCCGGTAGTAGAAAATCCTCCGGTTGCACGTGCGTTATTCAGGTTGGTTGATGTAAACCGAGAAATACCGCCTGACCTGTATAAAGCCGTTGCGGAAATCTTATTATTTGTTTATAATTTGCGAAATTCTAAAAAACCTAGTAATATAAATACTAAGGTGGATAAAAAACAACCATGATGAATAATGTTTCTCAAAATAAAATTAAAGAATATATAACAATTGTAGAGAAGGTTGCAAAAGTAGAACACAGGCGTATACCCTCGCACATGGTAGATTACGAAGAGCTTGTTTCTATCGGTATTATTGCTGTTCAGGCAATGATTAAAAACAAAACACCCGAACAGCTTGAAAAATACAATAGCTCTTACATTGGCACTGCCGTAAGATGGGCAATTAGAAACGAATTAAGAAACAGATATAAATGGTATACTCTAAAACACCAAAAATCTGATGAAGAAGGGGCAGAAGAAGGTTCTGACGGTGCACTTGACGTCTCTCCGGGTAAAGTTAGAGAAGCTATCTACGAAACTATATTGTCCATAGATTCTATCGCTGCAGCATCTTCGGATAACGATTCGCCTTTCGATTTTATAAAAGACCCGCATGCTCTCCCCGATGAAAAAGCAGAAATTTCGGAACTCGGTAAAGCAATAAGAGAAGCTATTGCGACATTGCCTCAAAAAGACAGGCTTGTTGTTGAATATAGATTTTACAGAAACATGCAGGTAAAAGAAATTGCCGAGCAAGTTGGCTTGTCTTCTTCCCGTATTACGAGAATAGTGCAGGCGGCGTTAAACCATGTACGGGAATACCTTGTAGCACACGAACATTATGGATATTAATCAGGCGGTTTTATTTTGAACGCTTACGTTTTTGCTTTTTTAATAATATTTCAGGCTGTTTTTATTGTCGCTTTTGTATACCTTTTTATAAGATATACAAATCTCAAAAAAACTTTTAGCAAATATCAAAGAGGTCTTTGCGGTCTTTTAAAAACAATCAATTCCGTCCGTTACGGAAACCTGTTTGAGCGCATTAATAATGAGACTTTGGAAGTATTCCCCAAACTGTCAAAAAGCGTAAATTCTATGATTGAGTCTATTGTTGACAGAGAAGACATGATTAAAGAATATCAAAACGATTTAAACAAAAAAATTGATGTCTTAACAGAGGTTGAAGAACTAAAAGAAGATTTTGTCGCAACACTGACTCATGACCTTAAAGTGCCTATTCTTGCAGAAAAAAATATGCTTTCTTTTTTGTTGGATAATCGTTTTGGAGAGTTAAACGAAAAACAACATCAGGCTCTTATGCACTTAAAAAACTCAAACAAAGAGCTTGTAGAGCTTGTTGAAATCATTTTGGAAACGTACAAATTAAACGAAACCAAAATAGAATTAAACAAAGAAGAAATTGATGCAAACAGGCTTATCGAAACTACTATTGAAGAAATGCGCCCAATTGCGGATACTGATAATATTCAAATTAATTATTGGACAGAATACCAAGAACGTATAAAACTAGATGAGTTCTACATAAAACGAGTATTAAAAAACCTTATATTAAACGCTATTTCCTTTAGCGAACCTTCTTCAAAAATTGATGTGGCATTATGTAACAACGATAAAAATATTTATATAAAAATCACCAATTACGGCAAAAGCATAAAAAAAGAAGAATTAAAACACGTTTTTGACAAATACTATACTACTGCAAAAAAATTCCGCAAAGTGGGTACGGGGTTAGGTTTGTACCTTTCAAACAAAATTGTTGAAGCCCACAAAGGTAAAATTTTTGTAGAATCAAACGAAGAAAATGAAAAATACACAACGTTCATAATAGAATTATCAAGGTAATTTATTTATAAATATTCTTACCTATTTGTATAGATTTCACATAAAAAACTTCACAACTTCCGCCCCATTGGTTATTTTGACGAGCCCTTGACGAACCGTCTGTATCAGAGCGTGACAGACTGGTCATTGCAACAATATTACCATCTTTGTATACATCAACAAGATATCCCTCCATTTTAACAACATCATACTTCTTTATGGAATACAACACAGACATAATATTATTTGTAGCAGGAATAATATGATTGTGCGATGTGTTATTTCTGACAAAATCAACCGACCAAATACTGTCTTGCGGTATAAAATAATAGTAATACCTGCCGCCATTGGGGCTTTTTCTTTGTTTTAAATATGAAATGTTTTTTTCAAATAATTTTATATCCGAAATATCATTCCACCCTAAAACTACATCAATTAGAGCAATGTAATCAAAATCCGTACGAGAAATCCCCCACATTCCAAGTTTCATATTTTTACTCAAAATTCTGCCTGTAATAGAATATTCGGCTTTTGGTTCAATGAAATAAGTTTTGCCGTGAGTGTATAACTTAAACATTTTTTGAAACTCCGGCAAATCTTTTTGTATTGGATTAATATAAGGATTTGGCACAACTTTAACCGTTTGCGAAACTTTTTGCTTTCTGTTCATTAAATAGAAAATAATATCTTCACTCCAAGAATTCAGAAAAACTAAAATAAAAAATAATAAAACAGAAAAAGTTCCGATGTATATAAATGTATCTTTATCCATAAACTTTATTATAGCAGTTTTTTATATTTAAATATCTTCATTCCATTTTTTTGCAAGTTCTTCGGTTATCTTCAATCCTGTCGGAGTTGTAGCAAGTCCTGCCTCTGAGCTTTCTTTAAGTTTTGGTGACATCATTAATCCAACTTGTTTCATTGCATCAACGACTTCATCAATGGGTATAACCGACTGAATATCTGCAAGAGCAAGTTCTGCTCCCGTAACCGAATATATGGAAAGAAACGCATTTCTTTTTACGCAAGGGACTTCAACAAGTCCGGCAACAGGGTCACAAACAAGCCCCATTATATTTTTCAATGTTAAAGCTGCAGCATTTAATATTTGTTCATTATTTCCGCCATAAAGTTCTACAAGCCCGGCAGCCGCCATTGCCGCAGCGACACCACATTCACTTTGACAACCTGCAACCGCACCTGCCAATGCCAGTTTGTTGGAAACAACTTTACCTATCAAACCTGCTGTAATCAACGCATTGATTTGTATTTCTTCATCAACATTCAACGATTCCGCTATTGCAATTATTACGGAAGGAACAATTCCGCAAGAACCTGCTGTAGGGCATGCTGCAATTTTACCCATTCTTGCATTTTGCTCAATTGTTGCAAGAGAATACGTCAAAACATTTTGATATACTTTTGTAAAAAATAAAGACCCTTTTTTATATTGCTTTAACAATTTTGCGCAATCTTCTCCACACATGCCGCTTTCGGACTTTTCGGAAGACTTTAATCCTTGTTTTATTGCTGTTTTCATAGAATCAAGAATTAACTTAACTTTATCTCTTACTTCTTCTTGAGAAATTTCAGCAACATCAGCTTCTATTTCCTGACATACTTCATAAAGCTTTTTGTTTTTATTATGTGCTGTTTCTAATATTTCGCTAAACGTTGTAATTTGTGTCATTTCTTTAATACTTCTATTTTTCTTATCAAATATACATCATCCATTTTGTTAATCTCGTCTATAATATTGTCCGGCACATATCCGTCCAAACAAATACCCATAGAAGCTTCTTTTCCTTTTGCATTTCTGTCGCAATGCATCGAGGCAATATTTAAATACCGATTTTGTAAAAGAGATGTAACCCGATAAATCATGCCGGGCTTATCTTTATAAATCAACACAAGCGTGTCATAATCTCCGCTGATATTAAATTTATATCCGTTAATTTTAGTTATTGCAATTTCACCCGCCCCAACAGAAATACCACTGATTTTCATTTTTGGGAAATTTTCATGTTCAAATGTTATATCAACAGAATTCGGGTGGCGATTGTAGTCTTCAAAAAACTCAAAAGAATACTCAACATTCATTTTTTTTGCTAAGTTAAAAACTTTTTTTATGCTGTCATTATCAACATCCATGCCAAGAACACCGGCTAAAAGCCCTTTATCGGTACCATGACCTTTACCTGTTTTGGCAAAGGAATTATAAAGCTTAAATTTTACTTTTTGAGGAACTTCGCCAAAAATTCTCCCTGCAAGAAGCCCTATTCTAACCGCACCCGCAGTGTGAGAGCTTGACGGACCTACCATTACGGGTCCGATTACATCAAATAGTGATTTTGTTTCATTCATTGTTTTTCACCGGCATAAACCTTTTTAACAATATTATACTAAATAAAGTTTATTTGTAATATAATTTTGGGGTAAAAACAAAGGGGATTTTTAATGGATAACGGATTAAAAAAATTGACTACAATGCAATTACTGTACTTCTGTTTAGGATTTTTTGGGTTGCAATTTGCTTGGCAAATGAGATTGGCTCTGTCTGGTCCTGTAACGGAAGGACTGGGAGCAAACCCAATGCTTTACGGTTTAATATCTCTTGCAGGCCCGTTTTCAGGCATGGTTGTCCAACCCGTTATCGGTGCATTAAGTGATAAAACTACTTCAAAATGGGGTAGAAGAAGACCTTATCTGTTAGGCGGTGCAATCCTTGCATCACTGGCATTGTGGGCATTTCCAAATTCTTCCGCAATAGCTCAATTTTTCTCAAACTCTATCGGTGTTGTCTTAGCACCGTGGGCAGGACTTGCAATTGCCGCTATTATGATTTGGATTATTGATGCGTGTGTTAACATTGCTCAAGGTCCGTATCGTGCGTTAATACCTGATGTTGTACCAAAAGAACAACACGCAATTGCAAATTCTTATTTGAGCTTTGCAATCGGCTTGGGCTCTGTTGTGGCAGCAGCGACACCTCCTGTTTTAAGTAAGTTTTTCCATATAACAATGAGTATTCCCGCACAGTTTATAATGGCAGCAATTGCCTTTACGGGTGCAATGATTGTAACTTGTATTACCATTAAAGAAAAACAATATATTATAGAAAAGAAAGAAGAAACAAAAGAAAAGCACTCTTTTATAGATGCAATAAAAGACTTTTTAACAACATCACCCGAAATTGTAAAAATATGTATTCTTCAATTCTTTACTTGGATTGGTATGATGTGTTTATTATTGTATTTTACACTGTTTGTCGTACACAATCTTTACGGAGTACCTGATATTGCAGGCTCGGGAGTTGATTTATCCTCCTTTGATTCCGTAAAACTTGCAGGCACAAATTTTGCATTGATTTGCCTTGCTTTGTTTAACTTGGTTTGTTTTATAGTATCAATACCTATCGGGTTTTTATCAACAAAATTTGGTAACAAAATTGTTCACGCAATAGCATTGTTTTCTATGGCAATAGCATATTTGATACTTGCATTTTCACATTCTAACCTTCCTGTAATGATAGGTATGGGACTTGCCGGTATCGGCTGGGCATCCGTGCTTTCATTGCCATTTGCAATGTTATCACAATACATAAAACCGGGTACTGAAGGCTCTGTAATGGGTATTTTCAATATCTTTATAGCAGGACCGCAAGTTTTTGTTTGTACTTTTGTTGCTTGGTTTATTAACCACAGCACAATGCTGAAATCCGCTGGAACATATTATCACTGGGAATACGCATTTATTGTCGGAGCAATTTCACTTATTGCATCTGTAATAATGACATTGATGATAAAAGAAAAATAATATCCTTACGATTCTATTCTGTCACCCTGAATTTATTTCAGGGTCGTAGCAATAACGAAAACCCAATAATATCAGTATTTTCGAAAACAATGTAACGAAATGTAACAGATTTTGTATATACTGAAATTATAATTTTTATATTGTTTTTATATATATGTAAGTAAGAAACAAACAAGTAAGTCGTAAGGAGCTATAAAATGGGTTTAGCAGCATCACAAGCAAGATTGTTACTTTTAACAGCAAGAAAATCTGATTTGGAATACAGAGCTCAATGCATTACCAACACAGAAATGATTCTCGCTATGCAAACAGAAACAGTTGCAAGAAAATATTCTGAAGCAATTAGTAACACTTGCATTTTCTATACTAAAGCTGATGCAACAGGCACTACTCAAGAAGCTATAAATTTAGCAAATTTTGCAATTACTACTGTAGGTGCTTACCGTCTTAAAATGCTTCACGGCAACGACCCAAAAAAAGAAGAAAGCTGGTATGAGCTTGTTCCTTCTGTTGACGGCGCTAACGAAGGTGAACCTGTTTACAGAAACGCTTTAGGTACGTATATTTCTAAAACTGCTTATGATAATTTAAATGAGAAAGCTAAAAATGAGTATATAGAAATAGAAAACTGGCAAGCATTTGATAAAAACTATAGTGAATTACAATTAGCCGAAGGCATAAACAATGGTACAATAAGAATTTATGGTCTTGATGAAGAAGGCAACTGGAAACACCAAAGCCTTAGCGGTAACACTAAATTCACAGAATCTTATTACACAGACGATGATGCAGCAGCTGAAGCTGAATATAAAAGAGAAACAGCATCTATCCAAGTTAAAGAAAAAAGATTACAAATGGAATTAAACCAAATCGAAGCTCAACAAAAAGCTTGTGATACAGAAATCGATTCAGTTAAAAAAGTTATGGAAAAAAACATTGACAGAACATTCAAAATATTCTCTTAATTAACTGATTAAAACAAAAATTTAAAGCATAAAACACTTACGCTATATTTCGCAACTACTTACTTACTTTTTAAACGCCATTTATTTTAAATGGCGTTTTTATTATATTGCTTATGATTGAACGATTTGTCATAGTAGTACAGGGTCGCCACGTCCTTGTTCAGCATCGCCGATTCCTTGCGATTCCGAAACTAGTTCGAAATGACAATAAATAATAAACAACTTGTCTTGAGATTGCTTCAGGTAGTGAATTATAATGTTATAACATGCTTTTAGCTTCGCAATAACGATAACATAGCTCTTAGGGGTCAAATTGCACTAAATACATTACATAAAGGGTTTACTTTTTACTTAAAAACCTTAAACTTATAATGTATAAATACAAGGAGAATCCCCCGATGACATTAACAAACGGACAAGCATTATTTGCTACTGCATTAAGCGGATTACAAAATACATATTCAATACTTGCAAAAAACAGTACAAACAATGGCGGTATAACAATTGACGATTTAACAAATCCCTCAACAACAGTATTGCAACAGTTGGGTGGGAATATGACTTTTGCTCAATTTCTATCCTCAAACTTTGCAGCAATAGACAAAGACGGTGACGGCACTATCAGCTCTGCTGACATGTCAAACCTTACAAATAAGCTTTCGCAAAACGGTTTAACTTACGAAGAATTATGTCAACTTTGCTCAAGCGGTCTTGTATCAAGCGACACACTAAGTAACGTATTAGCTTATTTTAACCAAATAGACAAAAACAAAGACGGCAGGGTTACCAATGCGGAAATTCAAGCGTTTAACCTTAAAGCTGATGAAGAAAAACTTAAAACAGAATATCAATCTTTCAAACCAAGCTCAATGAGTGTGTTCTATGGAGATGACAGTTCAGACAGCGAGCCCTCCAGTCTTGTTGACAATCTTTATCCAAAAAATAATTCATAAACAAAAGCCCTTTAGTTTTCTAAAGGGCTTTATATTTTTACTGTTTTTTTACTGAATCTTTAATAACAATCAGGTTATTCATTATTTTCATTTGAGTTGTCGGTAAAACAACATCGTTTAAGCCGTTTGCAATACTCAAAATAGAGCCTGCTTTTAACACAACTTCTTCGCCTTTGTACGTGAAAGTGTAATCATCTTGTCTGTCAGATCTGATTGTAATTTTGTCCATTCCTGTCCACCTGTCTATAATTTATCAATATACTTGTTTATTATACCAAAAAAGTATAAAATATTAATACTCTATACAGGTATTAATTTTGTTCCTACATTATTTACTATCGGGAGAGGCGACTCGAAAACTTTGAAGTATACCTGCGTGCACTTTGCTCCGGCAGGAAACGGAAAGGTCAAGGCACTCACCCACCTGCGAGCCTCGCAGGTAACAAAATCATACTTGTATAGGGCTTTTTATATCATATTTTATTTATTCATAAATATTTATATTATTAGTGTTTAAAAATTTTAAAAACGGGCATTATATTATTAGTGCACTAAAACTAATGGTATCATCTTATGTCAATCAGCCCGATTTCATCTTCTATGATGTCTATGTATGTACCGTCCGCAGGTACGACTTCTGCTGTTGACTACGAATATGAGCTGATAAAACAAGAGCTTATCGCTATGGGAATTGTCCCGTCAGGTGACAAAAACACAGATAAAGCAAAGTTGGAAACAGCAAAAAGTGTACAAGAAATGATGCAATCTCAAAGTGCATCAAATTCTCGTCAGTCAATTCCTTTTGAAGATATCATGAATACTCTCAACCTCTCTGTTACAGGGGATTTGGACAAAGATTACGAAAACACCATAGACAAACTCGATTACGAAATAACTATGGCATATTCTGACGATGAAAAAGAATACTATAAAGCACTAAAAGCAGATGTAGAGGTTCAATACAACTCGTCAAAACAAGACAGCATTAGTTTTAGCGGTGCTACTCAAATTGCGGCTTTAAATAAATATATGCTACTTGGTATATATTAATCAAGGAGTGTTTAAAAGCCTGTTCATTTCATTTACGGCAGTGTCAGTAACCACTTGTCGAGCATTTTTTTTCCCCGTAAACAACGGTTCTAACAACACATTTAATTTATCATTAATTTTTTGATAATTTTCGTTAACGGGCGTAACTTTACCTGACTCAATTATATCGACAAACACATTTGCATTTGCAGGTTTTTGGGTTTTATCCAAAAAACAATCACTATAAGCGACATCTTTTCTTGCCGGTACTATCAGCCCGCTTTTTGCCAATTCCGACAATGCTTCTTTTGATGAAATATAATCAATAAACCTTATAGCAGCCTCTTTATTGCGTGAAGACTTTGACAAGGCATAACCCGATGAATCAATATTTACAACCGAGTCTTTTGTTCCGCTTGGAAAAGCAACTATATCCCAATCAAATTTTGCTTCTTGCCTGTATTTTGGCACAAGCCATCTACCCGAAATATGCATAGCCGTTTTTTGCTGCAAAAAAAGCTGTGCCATAGTAAGGCTTGCACTTTCTTGTTTTTTGGGTGCGACATTGTATTTGTATGCAATATCCGCATAAAAATCCAAAGTATCCAACGCTTGTTCTTGATTCAATACAAACTGTTTTGAATCATCACTTAAAACACCTGCACCGTTACTCATCAAAAAAGGCATTAAATACAAAAGCTCCGTTTCATAGCTTGTACCCCAAATTCCGTATTGTCCAAATTTTTTAGAAATTTTTACATAATCATTTAACGTCCAATTTTTTTGCGGATATGGGATTTTATATTTGTCAAAAAGGTCTTTATTGTAGTACACAACAAGGTTTGAAACATCTCTCGGTACGGCATAAATTTTGTTGTCATAAGTAAATGCCTCGATTGATTTGGAAAAATAGTGTTTTTTATCAAGAAAATCACTCAAATCCTCTAACAAACCGGCTTTAATATATTTAGGCGCATAATAATTGTTTATAAAAACCACATCAGGCGCAAGGTTAGAGGCGAATAACAAATGTAATTTTTGAAAATAATTTTGGGGAATATGCAAAAATTCTACTTTTATATCAGGGTTTTGTTTTTCAAAATCTTTAATTAAAGGTAACAGCAACGAAACCTCACTTTGCGAGCCCCAACTCGAAAACTTGATAACTGTTGCATTATCTTTTGGTTTGTTAAAAAGACTTACGCACAAAAAACAAATTAAAATAGCAAAAATCAAAAAAAGTTTTTTCATAACAAAATTATAGCTCAAGCAACAAACTCATGTTTGATTCACCAACTTCAACAAGCGCCTTGTATTCTCCAAGTCGGACAATATATCTGTCTGTTGAATTTTTGGATTCCGTCAATCTTGAGCGGATTTCATAATTTTTTAAATTGTCAAACTGGTCAAGCATAAAAATTTCATTATTTATATAACCGATTAAAGAATATTTTTTGTTGTATTCAACAACACAAAATCCTTTGTTCTTTGCAAGGGGAGATGTATTTAGCAACATTGGATTGGGGATTTTGGAAACAGGTGAGGTAAAATATTTTTTCACTGATTCATCAATAGGTTTATTAAATTTTTTTATATCTTTTTGTTGTGGCGAAGTCACCGTTTTAATCGGCTTTATTTTTTCTTGCTCTAAAACTGAAACAGATTCGATATTTTGTTTTACCGATTCATATTCTTGTACTTGCAAATTACTTGAATTTTTCGATGCATTATCATTGTCGTCATTATCACATTTATTTTGCAAACTATCTTCATCATCGGCATTGTCTTTTTTAGAAATAGTTATATTACCTATTGTTTGAACTCCCGATTCGGATGTGTTTGAAACTTGCTTTAATGCCTTTATTGCAACAGCAAAAATACCAATCGGCAAAGTGACCAAAACCGCAGCAGCAAACAAGGCTATAAAATCAAATTGTTTAGAAGTAGTGTCTGCTATATATTCATCAGTAGGAGTAGAAAGTTTTCCATCAATCAAATCCTGAGCAGAAGAATTATACTTTGGATCAAGAACTTTATACTTGTAATCTGAAGCAAAAGTCTCTAAAGACAATACAAAAGTCATCGTTGTTGCGATGCAGAAAAATAAAAGAAATTTTATTATCTTTTTGTAATTCATTTCGATACTGTCCAAGTCTTACTAAATAATCTAACAATAGATTTTATCTGTTTGTCTTTGCCAGTTTTAGTTTCTGAGATTTATCAAAAAGTACTTTAGCATTTGAACAATAATCTATTCAAAAATACATTAATACGCACGTTAGACAAAACATATTATGATTGTAGCAAAAACAATATTTTATTTTCAAGCCTCATTATTTTTGGTTTAAAAAATTTACAATAGCCTCTAATCCAAGCTTGTAGCTGTCCAAACCAAAACCCGCAATTTGCCCTATACAAACAGGCGCAATATAAGAATGTTTGCGAAATTCTTCACGTTTGTGAATATTTGAAATATGAACTTCAACCGCAGGCATATCTACTGCCGCAATGACATCTCTAATAGCCACGCTTGTATGAGTATAAGCTGCGGGGTTGATCACAATTCCCTGACAATCGCTACGTGATTGTTGAATTTTATCAACTATTTCACCCTCAATATTACTTTGGAAAAACTCGATTTCCACACCCAAACTTTGAGAATACAAAACTAATTCTTCATTGATTTTTTCCAACGTCAGTGTACCGTAAACATCAGGTTCACGGGTACCGAGAAGATTTAAATTTGGTCCGTTTACAACAAGAATTTTCATACATTAAAAATAGCATATACATATCAGCTTTGTCTAATTTTTAATTTTGCATTATAATATTTTTGGGTAAAAACACCTAAACTATGACACAATGGTATTTTGGACGACTAACATGATTGAAATGAAAGTAATGGGAATAGCACTTGATACAAGAACCGGCTCTCCGATTGTTGTATTGCACGACATAAACAACAGAAAGGCTCTGCCTATCTGGATTGGATCTGCCGAAGCAAGTGCCATTATCCGAAAAATAGAAAACATTTCCGTAAGCCGTCCTATGACTCACGATTTAATTTGTAAAATTGTTGAAAAATCAGGCGGAACAATTGACCGCATCGAAATTAATGACGTGGAAAAAGAAACCTACTATGCAATTATTTATATTAAAGACAAAGACGGTAATGAACAAGAAATAGACGCTCGTCCGTCTGATGCCATTGCTGTTGCAATCAGAGTGGAAGCCCCTATTTTTGTTACGGCAAATGTTCTTGCAAACGGCTCTGTTTCTTGCAATTCTGCAAAGGACGAAGAAGAAGCAAAAGAATTTAGAGATTTTATTCAATCCATAAAACCTTCTGATTTTGAAAAATTAATAAAACACGACAAAGAATCTGACCAATAATTTTTAGCGATTTACAGCTTCAAACTCTTTTTCAAACCTTCTTTGTTCCGTATTGTATTTATAAAACCTGTATGATTTTTTATTTACGGATATCTTTAATGCATTGCTTGTATCCGTACGATAAACTTTTATTCCGTTCTTGACTATTGTATTTAATGTTTCTTTGTGAGGATGTCCATAGTTATTAAGTCCGGTAGAAATCAAAACCGCATCAGGATTTATTGTCTTAAGCATTTTTGTTGAAACCGTATTTTGAGCGCCATGATGTCCTGATTTTAAAATTTCTATGTTACTTGTATTCAAATCATTTTTGACTTTATTAAAAGACCTGACACCACCATCTGCCATAAACAACATATCAAAACCGTTATACGATAACAGTGCAATCGTTGAGTTATCATTATCATTTTTGTTGTGTACAAAATCAGGTGTAAAGGTTTTTAACACCAAATTATCTTCTGCATAAATAATTTTATTATTTTGGGCAAATTCGGGAACAAATTTATTTTCTTTCAAATAATCAAACAAGCGTACTGTTGTTGCAGAATTGTCTTTTTCTTTATTTAATATCAGTTTTTTAACATTTACGGTTTCCATAACATCAACCGCACCGCCTGAATGGTCTGAGTCAAAGTGAGTGAGAAGCAACACCTCAAGATTCCGCACTCCGTTATCTTTAAGGTATTTGTTCATTATAGAATCCGCCTGAGAAAACGTGGAATTTTTACCTCCTATAAAACCATGCGCCGTATCTATCATTAAATATTTGTTTTGTGGCGTTTTTATTAAAAAGCTATCAGCATTTCCCACATCAAACACAATAATATCACACGTTTTAGGAGTGATTTTCACAAATGACAAACAAGTCAGAACAAGCAAAATTAACACGCCTGCAACCAACTTTTTATTATAAAATTTATCTTTTAAGGAAATGCCGAATAACACCAAGGTCGAATAATAAAGAGATATTTGTAAAATATGAGGATGAAAAGTGGATATTAACGAATGAGGCAAATTGGAGAAAAAGTCTGAAATACTAATCAAACCTGATACAACAGGGTTAAGAATAGCTGAAAATACCAGACAGACTTTATCCGCAAAAACTTCAACGGGAATCATTACAAGTATGGAACAAACAAACCCCAAAAAGCTTATTACCATAATAAAGAGAGTTATTGCAAAATTAGCAAAAACAGAATAAGTAGCATAAGAGTTGAAATAAAACATCTGTATCGGGCTTGCCCAAAGCTGTGCAACAAAAGGAATAAGAACTGCACCAACCAAAAAATTTATCCATTTGTTTTTAATATTATCCATAACCGCAGGACAATAAAACAACAATGCAAATGTAACAACAAACGATAACTGAAAACCAATATCGCAAATCATTGCAGGGTTATATGCAAGCATTAAAAACGCAACAAAAAACACAAGTGCCATACTGTCTGTTGCTCGGTCAATCAATTTACCCAATAGCACAAACTCTATCATAAAAGCAGCTCTTAAAACAGAAGGTCCCATGCCTGTCATAAGCGTATAAAAAGCGACCAAAAGCGCGCCGATAAAAATATTCAAGCGATAATTTATTCTTAAACGCACACCAATAAAAAACCATATACCAAAGATAATGGAAACATTCATTCCTGATGCCGCAAGAATATGCAACAAGCCTGAATTTATAAACGATTTTTTAATATGGTCGGGCGGATTTATTGCATCATCGCCAAAAACTATACCTCCTAAAACCTCAATGTTATTGGGCTTCATATACTTGCTTTGATGACTTAATATAGAATTTCTTTTGTCATTCAATTTTTGTAGAAACTTACCCGTAGTGTTTTTTGGAGTACTGACAATTTTCCAATCTCCGTTTTTTACATAAAAAGTCGAAAAAACACCATGATTTCTTAAATAGTTTGAATAATCAAATTGCGAAGGATTTTTTGCCTTTAAAGGGTTCATCAACTTCCCGGTCAACTCCACTTCATCGGCAATTTTTATTTTAGAAGTTTCTTTTTCGGTTCCGTACAGCGTAACAATTGTTCGAGCATTAATATCCTCTTTTTTTACTCCGTCAAAGACACCCGATTTTACATTTAAATAAAACTTTGTTCTAGTAGGGTTATTGGTTGTCGGAATATTCTCAACAGTACCTTTTAAAACTGCGTTAGATGGTACAAATTCGGATAATGAATCATAATTTTTAATTTGAAAATGGCAATTGACAATGGCAATTGCAAATATTGAATAAATAACAACGGCTGTTTTATTATTTATAAATTTTTTAGCAAGCAAAAACATTGTTAACACAAGCAAGAACACTGCAACAAAAGGAATTGTCACAGTTAAAAAACTTATTACGCCTATAATATAAAAAGACGAAAATAGTACAACATCATTTATGGGAAATTTTTGCTCGTTTTCTTTATCTTGCATTTATTAATCATATATAAAAATTTTTGTTAAGATTGTAAACAATTTTCAATTATCTGAAATCGCATATGCTAATTGGTTTTTATATATATAACGAGTAAATTAAGTAAGAAAGTGAGTAATTCATCATGGGTGCTGATGGAATTCGAGAATATCCTAAGGTTTATGAAATAAAGCAACAAAATCCTATTTCAACATCATGGCATCCGCCCTTATTACCGCCTGAAAATACTAACACCGGTATAAACGGTTCAGGAAACTGGGGTAATGTCGGTGACGGATTTTATTCGAGCAGTATTACCTCAGACTCGACATTAAACGAGGCTGATGGAGCTACGAGAAGCACAGACCGGGAAGTTGTAAGAACAGCTAAAGATAATGTAGACACGCTTGCAAGTTCTCCTGATAGCTCTGGGGTCGTTACTCAATCATCAGGTCGGGTTGACCAATCACAAAAAAACGTTAATGATTCACAAAAAATAAAAGATGGGGCTGATAAAGACAAAGTTAATGCTAAAGCTGATACTGATGCAGCCCAAGATACACAAACAAAAGCTACTGAAACCGTTAATGCAACAAAAGAATTTGTCGAATTAAAGCAAGATGCCTATGATAAAGCCTGCGATGAAGTTGACGCTGCAGCATACGAATTGGGACAAGCTGAAGCAACCCTATCAAATGCAACAAATGCAAGAGAAAAAGCTCAACAAGCATATGATTCTGCTGATGCAAAATCAAAACCTGCACTATTAGCGGCACTAAATGCAGCCAAAGCAGCGGAAGAAGCTGCTCAAAAACAAGTTGATTTAGCAAAAGCAAAAAAAGAAAAAGCTGAAGCTCAAAAAGAAGTAGCTAAAGCTGAACTTGATAAAGCAGAAGCTCAACTTACAAATGATGAAGCCAAGCTTAAAAAAGCCAATGATGACTTAAGCAAAGCAAATAAAAAACTTGAAGCCGCCGAAAACAAAGTAACAGAAGCAACTACCGCTTTGGGTGAGGCTCAAAGTAAATTAAATACCAGTATCTCAGAATATAATAAAGTAAAATCAGAAGTACAAACAAAAGCCGGTGACTTAAGCAAGAAGCTTGAAACTGTACTTAAAGAATTAGAAGAAAAAGAAAAAGCTGACGGCGAAGATGACACTGCAGCAACAAGTACAACAAGCAAAAAACAATCGAAACAGGATAAGCTTAACAGCGGATTAAACCTTGGCTCGCAAGCCTTTGGCAATATCGGACAAATGACTAATTTATTTCAAAAACAATCACAACAAAACAGCAGTTCAAACTCCAACAGTAGTCTGAGGCAGCCAACTGCATATGACAACATGGTATTAAACAACGCAATTAACAGTTACCAAACCTTTATACAAAACGGCTGGGGCAATGAATTTTCCTTCAACGGTTCCTCTTTTTATAACAGCAAAACAGGGCAAGTAACATCTCTTGACGGAACCGTTACAACTACACAACAAACAGGAACAACAGATACCGCAGGAACAACATCCTCCGGCTCAACCACAGCTAATACAACAAATCCATTCGTTTTAAAGAAAAATGTTGTTTAAAATTTGTGCTCGGGGAGAATCGAACTCCCGACCTTCAGCTTCGGAAACTGACGCTCTATCCTACTGAGCTACGAACACGCTTGGAATAATTCTCATTATATCATAGAGCTCAGTAGGATTAAATCGAAAACTTTGTTGAACTTTAACTCCGTTAAAGATTC
>CAMEWS010000026.1 GCA_945946765.1 uncultured Clostridia bacterium | reverse complement strand
TTTGGTTCGTTTCTTTTCTTTTGCCACGCCACCCAAAAGAAAAGAAATGAACATAAGAAAAAAGATTAACTATGCAAGTTGGTTAGATTCTGTATTGTAGTTTTGTCATAGATTAGCCGCACTAGTCACTATTTGCTAATCACAAAAACTATCTTTGTTTTACGCTTATCCGTGACGCCATTTTCTTTAGCTCGCATTAGCTCGCTAAGAAAAGAAGGCAAATCCGCCTCTTGGATTTGCTTTGTGCTCGTTGCTGTCGTTGACTTCACTTCGTTGTCGTCAACTTCGCACTCGCTTACCGAGTTAACTCACTTCGTTCGTGTCACTCGTCCGCAAATCCGCAAAAAAAAGCTATGACTTTTCAGTTTCATAGCTATTAGATTAGGGATATGCGTATCGTCGTCTTTTATTTAAGGAGTATAGTGTTATTCTACACATACTTTGGTTGTAGAAAATCATACATTATTATGAATAAAAATTTTGCTTATCATACATTCACCTGATTATGAGTAAAAAAATCCCCATGATAAATCACAAACAGTACAGGAAAAATGTAGACTTTTAGAAAAAAATCCTTATTTTATAACCTGTATGGAATATAGCATTGAAACACACAGAAAAATATTTCACCCAAACGGATGATTTATGCTTAAACTGCTGAAAAAAAAGAGTTATATTCCGATAACGTTAGTAGGGCAATATTTAAAATACAAGGGTGTTACAAGTTGTACAACAGTATTTATCCTATACAAATAAAACCTTATGTACCGCCGCAGTATCAACAATCTGCGACATCTAAAAGCAATGAACAAGAATCTTCTCAATCTGCCGATTTAAAGGACAAACGTTCAAATTCTCGTTCAACAAACCCTTATGACAATTCTAACTCCGACGGTAAAAACGGTTATCGTCAGGAGTTCCCTAACGGACAAAAATCAGCCATTGATTATTCAAAATCACAGGTTAATATTGCTCAAATTTTAACGGATTTTAAAAACACAGCGCTTGCCATAGGTTCTCCGCCAAATATTATTCAAGAAGTTGATCGGTATTTAGCCCTTGCGGAAACCGAATCTTTAAAAAATGACCCTGACAAAAAGCTTATACAGTCAAATTTAAAAAATGCCTCAACCATACTCGATAAGTTTATTTCCGTAACCTTAGAGAAAAAATCTCAGGTTGTGGAAAACTGGATTGATGCACTGTTTTTACAACAGGTTAATTACAAATCTGACCCGACAACAATCAATGAAGACTTCCTTGTAAAACTCCCCGACAAAGAAACAGGGGAAATGAAGCCTATATCTCAAAACCTTGCACCACAGGAACAAATTGAAGAAACAGTTGAAACTGAGGCACAGGGAGAAGCACCGTCTGTTGCAGAACAACCAAAGCCAAAAAGTTTTTATGTACCTCAAGACCCTGAAATTAAAAATTCATTGATTCAAGGTAAAAAGTATGCTGCTGCAAACGAACCTCAAAAAGCCAAAGAAGCTTTTAACTTAGCACTTGAAAGAGCAATTTCCATAGGTGATACAAACGCCGAAGGCATTGCGGGTTTTGAACTCGGAAAAATTTATGACAAAGAAGACAATCTTCCGCAAGCATTAAAATATTATAACCAAGCACATCGTGCAACAAATGATAACAACCTTAAAGCCAAAGCTCTATACTCAATGGCACAAATATACGATGACGTTGTATACTTTGAACCCGCAATGGAGCACTATTTTGCTGCTATTTCTTATGCGGGAGAAGCCGATAACTTAAAAGCCCAAACCCTTGCCCTTTCTGACATAGCAGACATGTATGCCGACCGTTATGATATTCAAAACACCTACAAATATTACGCTGAAGCCAAAAATATTGCCAAAGAAACAAATGACAACAAAATTATGGGCGCAATCTGGTCACGCTCGGGAGATTCACTTGCCGTTGTAGATGAAAACATTAACGCATTAAAAGATTACAAAGAATCTTCACAATTTTATGCACAAACTGATATTGCCCAAACCAATATTGCCGTTAAAATGGCAAAAAATTACGAAAAAGCCGCCCAAATAATGCTTAAACTCGGTAACACAACAAAAGCTAAATCCTTGCTGCAAACTGCGGAAAAAATTGCCCTTAATATTGACGATATCGGCTATGCTTCAATTATCGAACAACAATTGGCAAATATATAGAAAATATAATATTTTGCGTAATGAATTAATTCACATTAACGCCCCTGTTTGTTGTATCTTATATATAAGAACAAAAACAGGAAACTAATATGAAAGACTTTAAATCAGGTTTTGTAGCAGTCATAGGCAGACCGAATGTCGGAAAATCCACATTGTTAAACACTATCGTGGGGCAAAAAATAGTAATTGCGACCGACAAAGCCCAAACAACACGTAAAAGAATTAAAGGTATTTTTACAAACGAAGAAGGTCAAATCGTTTTTATTGACACCCCCGGAATTCACAAACCGCTCGATAAACTCGGCGAGTTTTTGATGGACGAAGCAAAATGTTCAATCCCCGATGCAGACCTTATATTATTCCTCGTAGATGTTTCCGAACCGGCAGGCGCAGGCGACAAGTGGATTGTCGAAAATCTTCTTAAAAAAACAGATATTCCGATAATTATCGTCTTAAACAAAGTTGATAAATTAAAAGACCCGATAAAAAAAGAGCAAAATCTTTTAACTTATAAAATGCTTTTTGAAACAAATATGCCGACGGCAAAAATTTCCGCACAAACAGGAAGGAATATTGATACTTTGATTTCAACAATTATGAGAAAACTGCCCGAAGGTGCGCCTATTTATGCGGAAGACGACCTGACTGACGAAAGCATGCGTTCTATTGCACAGGAAATTATAAGAGAAAAAATTCTTCTTAATACAAAAGATGAAATTCCGCACAGCGTAGCTGTAATTATTGAAAAATATGAAGAAAAAGAGGATATAGACAGAATTTTTGCAAAAATCCATGTGGAACACGACAGCCAAAAAGGTATTATGATAGGTAAAAAAGGACAAATGCTAAAAACTATCGGAACTCAAGCACGCAAAGAACTTGAAAAAATGCTTGATAAAAAAGTGTACCTTGAATTGAATGTCAAAGTATCTAAGGATTGGCGCAAAAAAACTCCTGACCTTGAAAATTGGGTTTAATTCATTGCCTTTAGATATTTTATTATGCCTGAAAGCTTAATTCATTAACGCTTTTTTAAATTCTTCCACGTCTTCTTTTGTATCAATACCTATAGGTTTAAAATTTACAACAGAAGTTATAATCCGCATGCCGGATTGTAAAGCACGCAATTGCTCCAAGCTTTCCGCTTTTTCAAGCATAGTTTGAGGCAGTGATGTCATTTTAAACAAAGCCTCTCTTTTGTATCCGTAAAGTCCTATATGTCCGTAGAAAACACCTTCGCCGACATTTCTTTCATAAGGAATTTTGGAACGTGAAAAATACAGTGCAAAATTGTTGTTATCAATTACGCATTTCACAAGGTTCGGATTTTCTACTTCCTCTTTATTTTCAATAACTCTTAAAAGTGTTGCGATATCAGCATTGTCACTTGTCTTTAGAGCAGTAATAACATTATCAATGCTTTCAGGAGTAATCATAGGCTCATCACCTTGCAAATTGATTATATATTCCATCTCGGGATGCCGACTTGCAACTTCGGCTATTCTGTCAGAACCGCATTTATGGTCATCTCGTGTCATTTCAACATGCCCGCCAAAAGATTTTACACAGTTGTAAATTGCCTCGTGGTCTGTAGCAACAATTACATCATCAGCCTGTTTAACAGCGGAAGCTTTTTCATATACCCATTGAATAATCGGTTTACCCTCTACTTCAATAAGCGGTTTTGCGTGTAGTCTTGTTGATGCATAACGTGAAGGAATTATAATTGCAGTTTTTTTATCTGTCATAACAGTACTCTTTCGTAATTCTAAAATGATTCTGCTATAATTATATTACAAAACACAAATGAAGGAACAAAAGTGGCAATTATTTCCGACGACAATAACAATCAAAAATCGCTTGATTTAAACAAAATTGCAAAAAGCGAAAATCTCGACACAAAAGAGATTGCTTTTGACAAATCGTTTGAAAACAATATTCGCCCTAAAAAATTGGACGAATACATCGGACAATCCGCATTAAAAGACACTTTAAAAATTTCTATTGAGGCATCAAAAAAACGAAATAAACAACTTGACCACCTTTTGTTTTACGGTCCTCCCGGATTGGGCAAAACCACACTGGCATCGGTGATTGCAAATGAGATTGAGGCTAATATAAAAATCACCTCCGCTCCGGCACTGGAACGCCCGAGAGATATTATAGGGATTTTAATGTCTTTAAAAAACGGCGATATTCTTTTTATTGACGAAATACACCGCTTGAATAAAGTTACTGAGGAAATCTTATACCCCGCAATGGAGGATTTTTTCCTCGACATGACAACAGGCAAGGCACAAACCGTTAAAACATTAAGAGTTCCTTTGCCAAAATTCACGCTAATTGGTGCAACAACAAAAGCAGGGGAACTTTCAGGGCCGTTGCGTGACCGTTTTGGTATAATTCACCGTTTGCAATTCTATACAAACAAAGAATTATCCCAAGTTGTTACCCGTACGGCAAGAATATTGGAAATAGATATAGATGCTGACGGGGCGGCAGTTATAGCAAGCCGTTCACGAGGAACACCACGTATTGCAAACAGGTTGGTAAAACGTGTTGCGGACTATGCTCTTGTAAAAGCAGACGGAATCATAACGGAAGATGTTGCAAAAGATGCTTTAACAACTTTGCATATAGACGATAACGGCTTGGACAGCACCGATAAAGCATTGTTAACACTCATTATAGAAAAATATGACGGCGGGCCTGTCGGATTAGAAACCCTTGCGGCTGCACTGGGCGAAGATGCTCGTACAATTGAAGATGTTTACGAGCCGTATCTGTTGCAAGAAGGTATTATCCAAAGAACTCCGAGAGGAAGAAAAATTTCACCCGAAGGCTACAGGCTTTTAGGCTACAAAATGCCATCTTCACAACAGACATTATTTTAAATGATAAGGCTCAAATTTTTATTTTGAGCCTTATCCATATTTTAATTTTAGCTATTTGATATTCTCCGAGAAAACTATGAACAACCTGAATATCCGCAATTTAAGCAAATAAAGCAGCCTTCACCATATCCTAAAACCGCTCCGCATTCGGGACATCTGTGTTCTTCCCCTGTATGTTGTGCTTCGGGAAGTTCAACTTTTGGCGTTTCTACTGCTTTAATTTCCGGCATTTTTTTATCTTCTTTTTTCTCAAGGTTCATAGGTTGGAACTGTCTTGAATTATTACGATAAACAGTAATACCTTTCAATCCGTTTTCATAAGCCAGCAAATAAGAATCCGCAACATCTTGTCTTGTAGCGTTTTCTTCAAAGTTAACCGTTTTTGAAACCGCATTGTCCGTATGAAGTTGGAATGCCGCCTGCATTTTAACATGCCAGTACGGTGAAACATCATGAGCAGCTACAAATATTTTCTTAGCAGCTTCAGGTACTTCGCTGCAATGAGCAGCAGTACCGTCTGTAGAAATTTTCTTCATTAATTCATCGGAATAAAAACCATGGTCACGAGCATACTCTTCAAAAATAGGATTAATTTCCATCATAATTGTTCCGTCCATTACGTCACGGATAAACACAAGTCCGAATAAAGGTTCTACACCGCCTGATGCACTTGCAATCATGGAAATTGTACCTGTTGGAGCAATGCAAGTAGTTGTAGCGTTTCTAATACCGTGTTTTGCAATTTGATTATCCAAATCAGCCCACATTTCATCGGTAATAATACCTGCTGATTTACCTTCGTATTTATAAGTTAAGAAGGGTTTTCCATCTTTAAATGCACCGTCGTAAACACTGCCTTTAAAGTTGCCGAATCTTCCTCTTTCTTTAGAAAGTTCAATTGATTTAACTTTTGATTGGTAATCAATAAATTCCATAACTTGTGAAGCAAGCTTAGTACCTTCTTCAGAGTTATAAGCAATGCCCATTTTCATAAGCATATCAGCCCAACCCATTACACCAAGACCGATTTTACGGTTATTTTGAACCATTTCGGAAATTTGCGGTAACGGATAGTTGTTGATAGCAATTACGTTATCCAAGAAGTGAATTGCCATTTGAGTTACTTCTGCAAGTCTATCCCAATCAACGCTATAGTTACCTTTTTCACCTTTAAGCATTAAACCGAGATTTATTGAACCGAGGTTACAAGCTTCATAAGGCAACAGAGGGACTTCTCCGCAAGGGTTTGTTGATTCAATTTCTCCGATTAACGGTGTAGGGTTATCGGAATTCATGTGGTCAATAAAAATAATACCCGGTTCACCGTTTTTCCAAGCACCTTCAACAATAAGGTCAAAAACTTCTTTCGCATTAAGTTTGCCTACCACCTGTTTTGTTCTCGGATGGAACAATTCATAATCAGTGCCTGCTTTTAAAGCTTCCATGAATTTATCAGTAACAGCTACGGAAATATTGAAGTTATTTAATTTATTGTTGTCTGATTTGCAATTGATAAACTCTAAAATATCAGGATGATCAATTCTTAAGATACCCATATTGGCACCACGTCTTGTGCCGCCTTGTTTTACGGCTTCCGTTGCTGCATTAAATACTTCCATAAAGCTTACAGGCCCTGAAGAAACCCCCATTGTTGAACGCACAACATCATTTTTTGGTCTTAATCTTGCAAAAGAAAATCCCGTACCACCGCCTGATTTGTGAATCAAAGCCGTATTCTTAACGGTTTCAAAAATACCTTCCAAAGAATCTTCTACCGGCAAAACAAAACAAGCCGCCAACTGTCCGAGTTCTCTACCTGCATTCATAAGTGTAGGAGAGTTAGGCATAAAATACCTTTTGGTAATAAATTCATAAAACTGTTTTGTTGTTTTATTTACATCTTCTTGAGTTGCACCAAATTTTTTATCAGCTTCAGCCAATGTAGAAGCAACCCTCATAAACAGGTCTTCAGGTCTTTCTACAGGTTTTCCCTGTGCATCTCTTTTTAAATATCTTTTTTCCAAAACTTTAATAGCGTTTTGAGATAAATTAAGTTTTTCTTCAGTGCAATCCACTTTGTTTCTCCCCAATCTAATAAACTAACTATAAATTTTATTGTATAACAAAACAGCCATGCCCATGCAGGCATGCAATACAGTTTGTTACAAACTTAATCATAATATCCTTCAAAATTCTCATAAATACGACCGTGCACAATCTCGCCTAAATCCATATCACTAAATGAATAATTGTCATCATAAGAGGATATTATCTCACAATATTCCTCATCAGACTTTTCAAAATCTGATACATTTAATTTACTTTCACCAATATATACATCACCTTCTATGTCCTCAATCTTGCCCAAATCCTCCACTTGTGAATTTTCAAAAATCGCATCACTTCCGATTGTTTTCAAATTACCTAAACTTTTAATTTTAGAATTTCTAAAGTTTGCAACATGACCTATTAATTCCAAATACCCAAGATCTGTAATTTCGGAATCGACAAACACAGCATTCCCCCCAATTTCTCTTAACTCACCAAGACTTTTTACCTTTGTATCCGAAAAATTAACATTCCCACCAATATATTCTAACTTATTTAAATCTTCTATTTCGTCATTTAATACAAGATTTCTACCTATTTCCTGAAGGTTTCCCAATGATTTGACAGGTGACATATTAAATCTTGCATGTTTACCTATAAATCTAAGACTACCCAACTCCGTAATTTTAGAACCTTGCAAATCAGCATTACCGCCAATTTCCTCTAACACGTCAAAACTTGACAAAGCTGAATTGTCAAAAACAGCGTTGCCTGTTATTTTTTTAATTTTTGAAAATAATTTTTGCTCATCTATACCAATATCGGAAAAGGTAAAATCAGAAGATGGCTGTTTATAGTTTGAAATTGAGTAAAAACCATTATTATCATCCGTTACATTTATTCCAAAATATTCCAGTATAGCTTTTACATCATTATTTTGAATTGCATCTTTTAACTCTTTTGTTATTTTATCAACCGCAATTTTTATTTTTTCTGCATCACTTATTTCTTTTTTAGCCTTATATGCGACAACAAAACTATTTTGAGAAACATAATCCTTCAAAATATCTAAATAACAAACAGGCAACTTATTATTGTTAGCAGAGCCTTGTATTTCTTCAATTTTATCACCCACAAATCTTAAGCCTAATTTTGGTTGCCCATTTTCCATATATATATGAAAATCACCTTTTTTTAAATAAGGCGCAGCATTAAAAGTTTTTGTACACCAATTTTTGTGAGAAAGCGCTTTTAATTTATCCACATTTTTTTTAAAATTTTTAGGGTCATGAGCTTCCGAAAGAATCTTTATCCACTTAGTACCTATTTCATTTATATTTGTATCTTCTAAATATATTGCTTTTAGCTTTGTATTATACATTTTGTTAAAATCAAGATTAAATTTTTTATTAAACATTAAACTTTCTTCAATATCGGAAATACAATCTGCTAGCGCACCTTTGTTTAACACAGGGGGGATATTGTCGTTATTAGGTTTCAGGTTTTTTGTTATAGCAGACAAAACAAGCAAAGCAATCGCATTGCTATAATTACAGTTTTCTTCAAGTAAATATGTTTTCCATTCCTTAAGCAGGGACTCCCTTTGATAATCCGTTTCAGGTTGTCTGGCACTGTAATCTTTTTTTAACAGTACATCTAATTGTTGCCTACACCAATTTTGAAAATCATTATGTGTTTTAAATTTTTCAATAGGTGCTTTGAATTTTTCTACAACTAAAAAATCCGCACCTTCAAATTGCGTTTTTTTCATTGCACCAAAACTCACAACATCCTTCTGCAAAGGTGCCAGATTTGGATAAGACATCTGCTGATTAATACATCTGTTTTGAACGTTATTAAAATAAGAATTATTAAAAAAACTAATTTTCATACTTAAACAAAACACGTAAAAAATTAATTTTTCTCACAAAAACAAAATATTAAGTTATGTTAATAATAACATAGTCCAAAAATATTAAATTTGTAAAAAATTAGTTTTACGATTTTCAAATTTTATGTATAATAAAAAAAATAATTGAGGGAAAGAGAGTTGGAAATACTTCACTGGTCCGCAGCCGTTAAAGTCGGAATGCCTTGATTATTATAATACCTCGTGACAGGACTTGGCTTAAGGGGCTTATATTTAGGAGATTTATTAATTTTACACTAGATTAATAACCTTGCCTTTTTCTGCTTTTGACAAAGGAGAATTGGATGAACGATTTGGAGAACAAAACTACACAACAAGAAGCCTTATCAGGTTTTAACTCAGTGAACAATGCTACGATTTCTATCAAAAAAAGCTATGTTTCAGATAACATTAATCGTGGATTAGGTGAAATTTCCATGCCTAAATACGATTTAAGAAACGTATGCATAATTAAAAAAGACGGCACTAAAGAACCTTATGATGTGCAAAAAGTTGTTAAAGCCGTAAAAAAATCTGCAGCAAGAATGTTAATAGAATTCACAGAAAAAGAACTTGAAGAACTTTGCAATTTTGTTGACAGAAAAGTAGCGGAATCCAAATTACAAGAAATTGAAATTTTTAAAATGCACTGCATTGTAGAAAACGCTCTAGAATGTATAAATTCTAAAGTTGCAAAAAGCTATCGCAATTACAGAGATTACAAAATAGACTTTGTGACTATGCTTGATAAAGTTTATCAAGAAAGCCAGAAAATAATGTATATTGGTGACAAAGAAAATTCAAACTCAGATTCTGCGCTGGTTTCAACAAAACGCTCGCTTATTTTTAATCAACTAAACAAAGAATTATACAAAAAATTCTTCTTAAATGTGGCTGAATTACAAGCCATAAGAGAAGGTTATATATACATTCACGACATGTCAGCAAGACGGGACACTATGAACTGTTGCTTGTTTGACGTAGCCAATGTTTTAAAAGGCGGATTTGAAATGGGCAACCTTTGGTACAACGAGCCAAAATCTTTAGAAGTTGCTTTTGATGTTATAGGTGACATTGTTATGGCTGCAGCAAGCCAACAATACGGTGGTTTTACCGTACCCGAAGTTGATAAAATTCTTGCACCGTATGCACAAAAAACTTTCGACAGACAATACAACAGATATTTGGAACTCGGAATTTCTGAAGAAAAAGCATCCCAAGCCGCTTACAATGATGTGGAAAAAGACTTCCATGACGGTTTTCAAGGTTGGGAATATAAATTTAACACCGTAGCATCAAGTCGTGGCGATTACCCGTTTATTACAGTTACAATGGGTTTGGGCACAGGCAAATTTGAAAAACTTGCCTCATTAACTATGCTCAACGTCAGAAAAAATGGTCAAGGCAAAAAAGAATGTAAAAAACCTGTATTATTTCCCAAAATTGTATTTTTGTATGACGAAAATCTTCACGGAAAAGGCGGAGAGCTTGAAGAATTATTCACGGCAGGTGTTGAATGTTCTAAAAAGACAATGTATCCCGACTGGTTATCTTTAACAGGTGACGGTTATGTTGCAAGCATGTATAAAAAATACAAAAAAGTTATATCCCCAATGGGATGCAGAGCATTCTTGTCCCCTTGGTACGAAAAAGGCGGTATGTCTCCGGCTGATGAAAACGATACACCTGTTTTTGTCGGAAGGTTCAATATTGGTGCAATAAGCCTGCACTTACCCATGATTTATGCAAAATCAAAACAAGAAAACAAAGATTTTTACGAAGTACTTGATTACTACATGGAAATGATTCGTCAACTCCATATCAGAACTTACAATTATCTAGGTGAAATGAAAGCCTCAATAAACCCGTTAGCATTTTGTGAAGGCGGATTCTACGGTGGACATTTAGGCATCCATGACAAAATTAAGCCTTTATTAAAATCGGCAACTGCGTCATTTGGTATTACCGCATTAAATGAATTACAACAACTTTACAACGGAAAATCTCTTGTTGAAGACGGAAAATTTGCATTAGAGGTTATGGAATACATAAACAAAAAGGTTAACGAGTTCAAAAAAGAAGACGGCAACCTTTATGCTATTTATGGTACACCGGCTGAAAATCTTTGCGGATTACAAATTCAACAGTTCCGTAAAAAATACGGAGTAGTAGACAAAGTTTCCGACAGAGGTTATGTATCAAACAGTTTCCACTGCCATGTTTCAGAAAATATAGGGCCTATACAAAAACAAGATTTGGAAGGCAGATTTTGGGATTTGTTAAACGGTGGAAAAATCCAATATGTAAAATATCCTATATCATACAATACAAAAGCTGTTGAAACCCTTATTAAACGTGCTATGGACAAAGGTTTTTACGAAGGTGTAAACCTTTCTCTGGCTTACTGTGACGATTGCGGACATCAGGAATTAGAAATGGATGTTTGCCCAAAATGCGGAAGCAAAAACCTTACCAAAATAGACAGAATGAACGGCTATCTATCATATTCCAGAGTCAAAGGCGACACACGTCTTAACGCAGCAAAAATGGAAGAAATAAAAGACAGAGTGAGTATGTAGCATGAATTACCATAATATAACAAAAGAAGACATGCTTAATGGTGAAGGTCTTAGGGTTGTTTTGTGGGTTTCCGGTTGTAATCACTGCTGTAAAAACTGCCAAAACCCAATTACTTGGGACAAAAACGGAGGGCTGCCTTTTGACAAAGCAGCCGAAGATGAATTGTTTGAAGCATTGGATAAATCATTTATTGATGGCATTACTTTTAGCGGTGGCGACCCGCTGTTTCCGGAAAACAGAAGCGAAGTTTTTAGGTTAATCAGAAAATGTAAAGATAAATTCCCCGAAAAAACAATTTGGCTTTATACGGGTTACAAATGGGAAGAAATAAAAGACCTTGACGGAATAAACCTTATTGACGTAATTGCGGAAGGTGAATTTATCGAAGCTTTAAAAGATAACAATCTTCACTGGGTAGGCAGCTCTAATCAAAGAGTTTTAAAAGTAAAAGACACGCTTAATTCCGGAATTGTAACGCTTTTCGAATAGTAATGATAATATTTATTATGTAATTTGTGATGATTTTGGTTGAAGTTTTTTAATTGAAACCAATTGTCATTCTGAAGCACAAAGTGTCGCAAGGGACATTAATATTGCATTATTGAGAATCTAAGCGACTTGCATAGTTGGTCTTTTTTTTCTTACGTTCATTTTCTTTCTTTTTCTCCTCCATTTTGAGTTGATTAAATGTCAAGTTAAAACAGAGAACTAATAAAAATATTTTTTCTTATGTACTTTTCTTTCTTTGTGATTGCGCAGACAAAGAAAGAAAAGTACCCAAAAGAAAGAAAATCGGCGCAATCAAAAGAGCTTTTAAAGGCTTTGTGCGAAAATTTCTCGGCACGAGACCGAGTAAATTTTCTTCAAATCCTTAAAAAGTTCTAATCGTTGTTACATCAGGGGCGTGCCGCCCCCGAACCCCCTGCTTTTAACTAAATAAGAGAGGATAGTATTTTTGCTTGAGAGTTCTTTAAAATGCAGCCCTTTGGGAGCATTTTTCAGAACGAAAAAGTAAAAATACTATCCTCGATTAACAACAACCCTTCTTATATAATAAATATTATCACTGTGCATTAACATAGTTATTTTAACAAATTCAATTTTTCTTCAAAGCTTGTTTTGTGGTAATTGATTTTTGCGGAAATAATCGGTTGAACATATTCCGCTTTGTTAATGGAACGGGCATCTACAATTGGCGAAGGGGGCATAATTGTCCACTTATACAAAGATGTGGACATCCTACGGAAAAACTTTTGCAGCCATTCAAGTTTTACTGCTTTGTCCAAAGGTTCACCTTGTTCTTTTAAATGTTTTTCATGCAAGAATTCGACTTCCAGCATATCGCCTAAGGACTGCTGTAAATTTTCCACTCTCCAAATTACTTCGTCCAAGAATTCGTACGGCATAAGAGCTTCTTCCGCAAGCAGAGGTTTTCCTGTTTTTGGATTTATTGCAAGTTCTGCGCCGGGGCGTTTTGCAATAATGCTTTCGGGTATTGCGTTTTTAATTTCTCTGTTTTTGTTCATCCATTTTGCGAGCGCAAAAAGCTTTGTTTTGGAAACATCGGCTAACGGTGCAAAACCGCCTGACATGTCACCGTTAATTGTTGCATAACCCATATAAAGCTCTGATTTATCCGATGTTGCAATGGGCAGGCAAGAACCGAATTCGTTTGTAACTCCCCACAGAATCAATGCCCTTGAACGGGCTTGAATGTTGTCGTTAGTAAAGCTTTCTTTGTATCGGCAATCCCATTTTTGTTCTATTTCGCTAAAAACTTCATCAAATTTTGACCTTGTGGAATCAAACATGTCCTTTATTGATATTTCCGTAAAATTAATACCGAGGTTTTGTGCAAGTTCTTTTGCATCGTTTTTACTTTCGGAGCTTGTTATTTTAGATGGCATGCTTATCCCGAAAACATTTTCTTTGCCCAATGCATCCGCCAGTAAAACTGCACTAACAGTGGAATCCAATCCGCCCGAAAGCCCTAAAACAGCACGTTTAAATCCCGTCTTTTTAAAATAATCACGAATGGATTGAACAATAGTTAAATAAGTTCTTTCTAAATCAGGTTCATGGTCGAGGGTAAAAGCTTTTTGAGAGTTTAATGTTTTTTCAAGACCTTTTGGCAATGGATAAATTTTTCCACCATCAGTCGGAGTAACAATAAAAAATTGTTCTTGATAAGATTTTGCCATTGCAATCAATTCACCGTCTGCATTGTAAACTCTTGAAGCGCCTTCAAAGGATAATGAATCATTTGAACCTACTTGGTTTACGTATATTACCGGTGTTTTGTGTTTTTTAGCCGCAAAAGACAGCATGTTGTGTTTTAATTGTTCTTTTTTGGCACGTGTAACAGAAGAAGAACAGTTTATTAAAAAATCAGGATGTTGTTCTTCTACAACGGTTTGTACGGGGTCTTGTGCGTAAAGATTTTTTTCAAAAAAGTCGTAATCGTTCCAGCCGTCTTCACAAACAATTATGCCTGCATTTTTGTTGTTAATTTTGGTTATTCTGTTTTTACTGTCGATTTCAGACGGTTCAAAGTGCCTGTAATCATTGAATTCCGCATAATTGGGCAAAAGGGATTTTCTTATTATTCTTTCGATTTTGCCTTCGCTTAAAACTGCTATGGAGTTATGATATTTTTTGCCTTGTTTGTTTTTGTTAAACTCCGCAAAACCTATAATTACTTTAGTCTTGCCCGTAACTTTTAAGGCAAGTGCATTTAGCCATTCAATATTTTCTTCAACAATAACAGGGAATTTGTCTATAAAATCACCGATGGGACAACCTATCAAAAACAATTCGGGGAATACTATTGCGCTAACATCAAGCTTTTGTGCCCATTTTATCCAATCCATGGCTTTCAATGCGTTACCTTTGACATCTCCCGAGGTCGGATTTGCCTGTGCAAGCACTATTGAGCCTTTTGGCAACAGCTTTTTTAATTCTTTCGACAGTTTTATTTTTTCTTGTTCTGTCAGTGTTTTTTGCGCTAAATCCTTATCAATTTTATCGGTTAGTGTATAAATTTTTTCTTCCATAATGTGTCCTTTTGTAAACATTTTATCAAAAAATTGAATTTTGTTTCAAAAAAAATACTTTATAAACACAAGGAAAGGAACATTATGGTTTCGGGAATCAGTAGCGGATTTATTTTGCCCAAAATTCAAGGTATTACGATTTCGTCAGATGACAGAGAAAAGTATGGCATCAGCTTGGATGACTTGAGAAAGGTCGACAAAGACGGTGATTGGCTTATTACGGCTGATGAATTTTAAGAAGCGCTATGAGTATTTCTTCAATCTTTAATGCCTACAAAACACTTGCAATGTCTAATGATGCATATGTTTCTCCTTCTGAAGAAGCAAAAATGAACACGAATATGCAAGCTAATGGACAGGGAAATATGTTTGCAAATAATTCTAATATGCAATACGGACAAAACCCTTACGGTTCTTATAACTTAATGCATCCAAACGTAAAAGGTTCGGGCTTGGGTAATATTCACGACTTTATGGCATAAATTTTAATTTACGGGAGTATTTAGCTAAATTATATTCATTATTTTTGATTTTTATAGTTCTGTGTTTTTTATGATAAAATTAAACCATATAAACCAATGTCAATTGACTATATAAAAAACAGAGGATAATAAAATATGGTATCACAGGATTTACGAGATAAATACGAAGTTGTAATAGGTCTTGAAGTGCATGCGCAATTAAAGACAAAATCAAAAATATTTGCACCCGATTCAACGGAATTCGGCGCAGAACCCAACAGTCACACAAGTACAATTACACTCGGTATGCCGGGGGTATTGCCCGTATTGAATAAAGAGTGTGTAAATATGGGGATTTTGCTCGGGCTTGCACTGAACTGTGAAATTCCCGAACGCTGTAAATTTGACAGAAAACAGTATTTTTATCCCGATTTGCCAAAAGGCTATCAAATTTCTCAATACGATCAACCTATTTGTGTAAACGGTCATATCGATATTAAAGGCAAAAGAATCGGTATTACACGTGCACACCTTGAAGAAGATGCAGGAAAGCTTGTACACGCAGGTGCTGACGGCATTGCCGGTTCTTTGTATTCTCTTGTTGACCTCAACCGTGCAGGTACGCCGCTTTTGGAAATTGTTTCGGAACCTGATATGCGTTCAAGTGAAGAAGCAAGAGCTTATATGGAAGAATTAAGAAATATAGTACGTTATATCGGTGTTTGTGACGGCAACCTTGAAGAAGGTTCCATGAGATGTGACGCAAACATTTCCGTTATGCCGAAAGGCTCCGACAAATTCGGTACACGTGCTGAAATCAAAAACATTAACAGTTTTTCCGCTTTGCAAAGGGCTATTGAATACGAAATTGACCGTCAAATAGAAATTGTGGAAGACGGCGGTGAAGTTGACCAAGAAACAAGACTTTGGGATGATAACCAAAAAGTTACAAAAACAATGAGAAGTAAAGAAGATGCAAATGATTATCGCTACTTCCCAGAACCTGATTTGATGCCTGTTGAAATTTCAAGAGAATGGGTTGAAGAAATCAGAAAACAAATGCCCGAGCTTCCCGAACAAAAACGTAAGAGATATGAGTCGTTAGGCTTAAGTGCTTATGATGCAAACGTTATGGTGGAACAAATGGAAACAGCATTGTTCTATGACGAAGTCCTTAAACTCGGTGCTGATTACAGAATTGCAAACAACTTGTTGGTTGGCGATATTACGGCATTCTTAAAAGAAAACAATATCAATATTAATCAGACAAAATTGTCACCAAAGGCGCTTGCAGACCTTGTTAATTTAATTACAAAAGGCACAATTTCAAATAATATTGCGAAAAAAATCTTACCTCAAATGCTTGAAAACGGTGCAGACCCGCAGGCAATTGTGGAAAAAGAAGGTCTTAGCGTAATTTCTGATGAAGGCGCAATTAAAGAGCTTGTTCAAAAAGTTGTTGCAAACAACCCCGGACAGGTTCAGGCTTACAAAAACGGTAAAACAAACCTTATGGGATTCTTTGTAGGTCAAATTATGAAAGAAACTAAAGGCAGAGCAAATCCGCAAATTATTAACAAACTCCTTTCGGAAGAATTAAGCAAATAAAAAAGAGGCGAAAGCCTCTTTTTTTATAACTTTTCAATAATCTCAATTTCATTACCGTCAGGGTCTTTTACAAATGCAATTTTGGAGTTTGCTTCCTCCATTACAAAAGGTTCATAAAGATAAGTGTAATCCATTGTTTTAAGCTTTTTGTCAAATTCATCCATATTTTTTGTTTCTACGGCAAAATGCCCAAAAGCGTTACCGTTTTGATAACCTTCTTTGGGGGTTTCAAAATTTTGAGTTAATTCAATTTCAAAATCGCCGTCATTGTCTTTTAAAAAATGTAAAATGCAGTCTTCCAGTTTAATTTCATGTGTCTTTTTTAAGCCCAAAAGCTCTGTATAAAATTTCATCGATTCATCAATGTTTTTTACTCTAATCATTGCGTGTAAAATTTTCATAGAATTATCCTCTTTGTTACTTTTTACTTTTTGTCACGCTGAATCTTTTTTCAATATCGCCATGTCCTTGCGCTTCTGAAATAAATTCAGAATGACATTAAAAATTTAAATTTTTAATTATCTATAGGTCTAATCATACCATATTATTGTTTTTTTTACTTGAATTGCTATAGTATAAATGTCATTGGCGGTTTTTCTTAAACAATGGAAGCGACCCCTTGTACTTGTTGTCTATGCCTGATTTCTTGATAAGAAGGGGCTTGTTTTTACAGGTTTAACAAGCAATCGAAATCAGGTGACAATATTAAATAAAATTAGGGAGTAAATTATGACTCAATTGCAACAAAGCGTGTTATTTGTCATCGATGATTTAGAGTTAAAATATTTTGAATTCAACAATCTTGTCACAAATTTTTGGATAATCAAAGGTCTTTTGCAAAGAGGTTTTGAGGTTTTTGTAACGGTTAAAAATAAACTGATGACGCAAGATAACGTTGCAATGGCACTGTGCTATGAAGCTTATTTTGAAAACGAAAATATTTTTTATAAAAAAAATGAGCAAAAAAAATATGTAATAGAGCATTTTGATGTTGTTTTCTTCCGTCCCGACCCGCCTGTGGATATTGATTATATCAATGCTTGCAATGTTTTTGATTATGTTGATACAGAAAGAACAGTTGTAATTAACAGCCCTGTTGCGATAAAAAATTTTAATGAGAAATTTCATTTAAATTATTTTAATGCTTATGCTCCCAAAAACATTGTGACCTCAGACTCTGCAACAATAAAAGACTTTGTAAGAGAAAACAAAAAAGCTATAATAAAACCGCTCAATCAATGTTTTGGCAGCGGGGTATATTATCTTGATACGGAAGAAAAAAACATAAATACAATTATTAAAAACCTTACCAACGATGGCAAAACTCTTGTTATGGTACAAGAATATATCGAAGAAGCCGCAAAAGGTGACAAAAGGATTCTTATTCTCGGCGAGCACGTATTTGACGAATGTATTATAAAACTGCCGGGAAAAGATGACTTTAAATTTAACGAACATTCCGACAATTACTTTAAAACCGCAAAACTTTCTGACGAAGAAAAACAAATGGCACTTGAAGTTGCAAAATATTTAAATACAGTAGAGTTGTATATGGTAGGGTTGGATGTTGCAGGCGGAAAGATTTTAGAAATTAATGTTACAAGCCCGTGTTATTTTATTAAAGAAATAAATGAGCACAATAATGAGCATTTTGAAAATGTTCTTATGGACAAACTTATCGAACTCATTGAACTTAAACAAGGAAAAATTGCGCCTGTCGGCTTATGCTGATTGAGGGTAAATTCACGCCTCACCCAAAAAACAATTAACGGTAAAATTATGCTAAACCATATTGCAACACTAAAAAAAGAACAGCTTGAAAAATCGGATTTAATATCGGTTTTTGCAAACGGATACAAATCGGAAACTGTTATGCAAGAAAAACGTACGGGGATAGAGTTTGAAAAATTACCCGTTTTGAACGATTCTTTCAAGGCTGCGCCGTATTTTCAGGTTAAAAAGTTTTTAGAATCGTTTAAGGATGAGCATTGGCAAGGTGTATTTGAAAATGATTCGCTGCTTGGGTTAAAAAGTGAAAATGCAGTAATTTCTCTTGAACCCGGGTCACAGACCGAAATTAGTTTTAACCCGATAACAAATCTTTTGGACTCTCAAAAATCCTTGGCTGTATACAACAAAAAAACTGCACAAATTGCGAATAAGTTTGGGATAAAGTGGCTTGGCTACGGGATTCAGCCTGTTTCAACATACGGCAGTATTAATATTATCCCCAAAAAACGTTATGAATATATGACAAAATACCTTCCGACAGTAGCAAAAAGACCGCTTGTTATGATGAGGGAAACTTCGGGGATTCAAGCAAGTTTTGATTACCAAAACGAACAAGATGCAATGACAAAGTTTGGTTTTGCTTTAAAATTTTCTCCGATAGTGAGTGCAATGTTTGCAAATTCACCTGTCCGTAACGGAAGGCTAACAAAATTTAAATCCAACAGAGCGGCAAGTTGGTTGGATACAGACAATGACCGATGCGGATTGGTAAGTCCTAAAGCTTTTAGCGAAGATTTTACGTTTGAGGATTATGTCCAAATTCTTTTAGATGTACCGATGATTTTTATTGAACGGAAAATTGACGGCAAAAAGGTTTTCGTAAAAGTTGAAAATCGCACTTTTAGACAGTTTTTAAAAGAAGGTTATCAGGGATTTTATGCCAATATGCAAGACTGGGAAACTCATTTAAGCCTGTACTTTCCCGATGTACGCTTTAAAAGTTATATTGAAATTCGTAATCATGACAATCAGCGTTCGGATTTAATTTGTGCCGTTCCCGCTTTGTGGAAGGGGCTTGTTTATAATCAAGACGCAATGGATACAGCAAAAGATATTGTAAAACAGTTTACTTACTTTGATTTTGCTTATTTGAGAAGAAAAACACCCCAATACGGACTGGATATGAAGATAAAAGGGATGAAACTTGCTGATATCGCAAGAGAGTTAGTGAACATTTCTTATGAAAGTTTAAAATCTTTTGGCAAAGGTGAAGAAATTTTGTTAGAACCTTTAAAAAACTTTACGGCAAAGGGGCTTACACCTGCGGATATTATTATTGATAAATGGACAAACGAGTGGAACGGCAACATTGCAAAGTTAGTTGAGTATTCGGAATTAAAATAATCTTCCCTATGCAAATACTTGTTCAATTGTTGATTTTTGTGAAATGAAATACAGAAAGTTATTTAAATATAATTTGGAAGTCCATTTTAGTTGGACAGATGGTGCGATTATTTTGGGCAATCGGCACTGTGAGGGAGTTTGAGGGGTAGGAAGTAATCAAACCATTTGTCCATAAAAGGGACTATTCGGACTTTTTTCGGACTTGGACAGATGGTGTGATTATTTCGGGCAATACGTTTCAAATCCGTGTGATTACTAATTTTAGGGCATATTTAGGACTCGTTACGGATGGTATGATTATTTCGGGCAGTCCATTTTGAAATTTTGTCCCGAAAGAGTGCCGATAAATTAGGAAAAATTTTTTTTCAAAATTCCTGTGGCATGAGTTACAAGTTCTTGAAATAGAATAAGAACAACCAATAGAAATTGAGCCAACTATCGAAGAAAATCCAAAACTTCACCATCAGTTGGTATCAGTAAATTATCTATATTATTATTGTTTTTAAAATATTCTAAATCTTTTCTTGTAACGGTTAAATGGCTTACAGTATCCATGTGGCTTGCAATTACGGTTGCATTTTTGGAATTTTTTAAAACTTCTTTTAAATCATCAATATTCATAATTAAGCGTTCACCATTTAATACAGTTGCTGCACAAGCATTGACTACAACTATATCTGGAGAATATTTATTCAAGGCTTCTTTTACTTCTTCGCACCAAATCGTATCACCTGCAATATAAAGTGTTTTTTCTTGTTCAGCATTGAAAACAATACCCATTGCATCGTAAGGCATTCCAATTGAATCACATATAGGTTTTAAAATTTCTCTTTTTCCATGTTGCGTATGAGTTTTGTATAAAGTTATATTCCTAAAACTTGTACCTTGTTCTGCTAAAATTTCAACATCTTTAAAATCTTTTGATAATATAAAGTTTTTATCAAATTCTGATTGAACAAATATTTTAAGATTTTTATCTATTGAATGTTCTGCATATTCGTCCCAATGATCTGGGTGAATATGAGTGATGATAACAGAATCTACATTTACAATTTTATCAATAGAAAAAGGTAATTCTACTCTCGGTTGTCGAATTTCAGAATTAACTGCTGTTTCAAAACCCGACATATAACCTTTTGGTCCAAGCCAAGGATCTATTAAGAATTTTGTATTGTCGTATTCTACAATTAATGTAGCATTTCTAATTTGAGTAATTTTCATATAATCATCTCCTTTTATGACAATATTAAATTCTTATTTACTTTTTTTCAAGAATGCACTATTTTGTATAATATATACATTAAAGTATAATAGTTACCAAAAGGTTAGTCTGTAGGGTGCAATTTTTGCACCGAAAAACTATTATGTAATGTGAATTTACTAATTAGACAAAATTTTTCCACTCCTCGGAAATTTTTATCCTTTTCCTATCCTTGCTAAAATTCAACCTCTGTCGGAGTTTGAGCCAAAATTACAGTATTGTTTTAGGGAAAAAGGATAAATTTAAGGATAAGAAAGCGGATTGTCGACAGAGGGCTGAAGCGATAGCGTGCCCGTTTAACGCCGACAAACAAACAAGGATAAAAAGGATAATTTTATAATAACATTTCTTTAGACATGGGAAGAGGCAACAAACCCCAATAAAACTAAACACTTTCCCGATTGCTTAAGATTACAAATTTATAAAACTATACTTCTAATAATAATCAGGTTTTCAATAGTTGCAAATGGTTCTATAATTTGGAAGTCCATTGTAATTAGACATTTAAAATTAAAATGTCTGACACATAAAATGATAAATTTTAAATTTGAACGATTTTAAGGGAAGAATTTATAAATCAACCTTAAATGTAATTTAAAGATATGTATATACTAAATTGTTAGTAATCGATTTAATCATGTTTTTGTCCTTTTTTGCTTTAAACCCGTAAACATTTTTTTGCTATTTTGTAAAAAATTAGTAACAGATATTAATTAATATAACAGTATTTCAACACTACTAATGTAACATTAATTTATAGAAAGTAATTTAAAAATGCATAAATAAATTTTCTTATTTATAAAAATTTTAAAATTTATTTTACCCAAAATAATCACACCATCTGTCCAAAGAAATCAAACCATGTGTCTTTTTACATTAAACAACAAGCGATATTTCTCTGAGGGCTATGTAATTATTAAAGGCGTATGATATATTCTTCTTCGTTCCGATAGATGCCTTCGGCACTTATAGTCACTTCGAAGAACATATTATACGCCTTTTTATAGCCCGAGTTATCGAGCATAAGTTTAAATATTTCATATTGTCAACTGACTCCGACTACTGTCTTGGATTTGCTTTACGCTC
>CAMEWS010000025.1 GCA_945946765.1 uncultured Clostridia bacterium | reverse complement strand
AAAATTTATTTTAAAAATAAACTGTGCTTAATCAAAGTTACAACGGCAAAGCCGTCTTACACCTACGGCGTGCAAGGAAACCTTGCATTGTCTTGTTTTAAAACATCTTGTTAAATAAAGAACAAGGAAGTAAGAGATATTTGTTTCAAATATCTCTTACTAACCCAAAAAAGTTTTTTACACAACACATGTTATGAATATATTGCACAAAAAGACCGCTGTAGAATTGTTAACAGCGGTCTTCTTTTATTTAAATAAATATTATCTTTTTTCGATTTTTTCTTTAATTCTTGTTGCCTTACCTGAACGTTCTCTAAGGTAATAAAGTTTGGCTCTTCTAACGTCACCACGTCTAACAACTTGAATTTTTTCAAGTCTTGGAGAGTATACAGGGAATACTCTTTCTACGCCAACACCTTGGAAAGTTTTTCTTACAGTAATGGTTTTGCCTACGCCTGAACCTCTCTTTTTAATAATAATACCTTCGAAAGCCTGTGTTCTTTCTTTGTTGCCTTCAATAATTCTTACAAATACTTTAACTGTATCTCCCGGATTTAATTCAGGAAGATTGTTATTTTCAATGTGTTTTTTTCCTAATGCTTCAACTATCGGATTCATTGTTTTATTCCTTTATTTTTAATTATAATCATACTTTTGGTGACAATAAGCCTATAATAATAAAAACATAATCATTTATCAAGAGGGGAAATAGTGTTTAGTTAATGTTTAGCAACATTTTTTTACTGATTGAATATATTCTACGCTCTCATCAATCAGTTTTATATCAATTTCGCCGTTTTTAACGGCCGTAATAAGTTGTTGTATAAGTTCTAAGGTCGCATCATCCGAGTTTCTGTAAATAAACATATTAACACCGGCAAAAATTGCTTTTTTGCACGCTTCTAACGAAGTAAATTTTTTAATTCCGCCCATAACCATATCATCAGAAATAACCAATCCTTTAAAGCCGAGTTTTTTTCTCAAATAATTTTTTATAACATTTTCTGATACAGAAGCCGGTATTTTTTGTGAATCAAAAGCGTTGTAGTAAACATGTGCCACCATAATTGCAGGCAAGTCATTAATGAGAGCTTTAAAAGGTTTAATATGAATGTTTGCAAGTTCTGCTAACGACATATTAAGCTCAGGCATTTCAAGGTGGGAATCAACAGAGGTTGCACCATGTCCGGGGAAATGCTTACCTACCGGAATAATTCCGTTTTTTAAATATGTATCAACTGCAATTTTTCCGAATTTTATAACCTCGTCAGAATCTGATGAATATGCACGCTTCCCTATTATAGGATTGTTTGGATTTGTGTTTACATCAAGCACCGGCGCAAAATTCATATTTATACCAAAGTCTTTTAATTCTTCACTAATCTGTTGTGTTTGCTGTCTTACAAAATTTTCTCCTTTTTTTGCAACATCGTAAGCACTTAAATAACGAGAACCACCATACAAATTAAGAGTTCTTTCCACCCTTCCGCCTTCTTGGTCAATACTTAAAAAAGGAGGGAAAAGCGAGTTTTCTTTGATTATATTAACCGCATTTTTAAACTTTTCTTTTTCAAAAATGTTTTGTGTAAAAAATATTACACCGCCCAGCCCTGTTTTTAAGGCATTTATAAAATTAGGACAAGCAAGAGGATTCTCCCCTTCGTATCCCAGTATGAACATTTGATAAATTTTTTGTTCAAGTGTTAAATTGTTTGTTTTTAATTCCATAATTATCTAATTTAATATTCGGGTCGTTGAAATATATGCAACCTGTTAAGCGGCCAAAACAAGAAAACGGCTTTACCTATAACACGTTCTTCAGGTAAAAAGCCCCAAAATCTTGAATCTTGCGAATTACCTCTGTTGTCCCCCATCATAAAGTAATTCCCTGCCGGTATTTTCATCGGACCGCAAAACATTCCGTCAGAGCAAGAAAGATAATCATCAGCACTCATGATATAAGGTTCATCAATCGGCTCATTGTTAATGTAAACCTGAAATTTTCCATTAATAAACTCTTTGATTTCGAGAGTATCACCGGGCACTCCAATAACTCTTTTTATATAGGCAATGTCTTTACAAAAAAAGCCCGTCAATCTTTCCATTACTGAAAGAGGGTCTGTTTTAATTTCAGTATCAGGAGGATAAAAAACAATTATATCTCCTCGTTTGGGTGAAGAAAAAAATCTAGAAAATCTTTCAACAAAAATCCTGTCCCCTTCAATGAGGGTAGGATGCATTGAAGCAGACGGTATCCAGCGAATTTCTCCGATGAAAAATCTTATTATAACAACCATTACAACAACAAAAACAACTGTTTCAACAGTTTCTTTTATTGCTGCTATAACCTTCTCTTTTGTTGATTGCATGTCTGTCATATTATTCTATCCGTTTGAATGTAAATTGCACAAATCAATTAACGCTTGTTTAAAACAATTATCCTCAATAAACGATATATTTTCAATAGCCTTATCTGTATATTGTTTTACAAGTATTTGAGTTTTTTGTATTGCAGTGGAATTTTTAATCTCATTAACATCAAGCTTATTATTTTGAGGGTGTCCTTGTAAATAATAAATTACAGGCAGGCTATAATCTCCATTTTCTATATCCTCGCACAATTTATCAGAGTTGTTTATATTTTTTAAATCGTTATGAATTTGGAATGCAATACCAAAATTCAGGGCAAACTCTTTTATTTGTTCTAAATTTTCTGCTGTATCGTTATTTAACAAATATGCTCCGCATAATCCCGCTTCAAAAAGTCGAGCAGTTTTGTTCTTTGATTTTTCTATATAATCATTTAAAGATAAAATTTTGAATCTGTTGAAGTATTGGTGCAATTCCCCACTAAGAATTTTGGAAACAGCATCAAGATAAATGTTCCTGATTTGAACATTTTCTATACTCATTAACAATTGTATTGCTTCCGTAAGTAAATAATCTCCCGCAAGCACGGCAAGCTTGCTGTCATATTCAATATTAAGAGTTTTTTTGCCTCGTCTGAGTAAAGAACAATCAATAATATCATCATGAATCAGAGTTGCATTGTGAATAAGTTCATTTACCAAAGCAAGTTTATTGTACTCTTGCGAAAAAGATTTATTTAATGCTTTTAGTAGTAAAAACATCAATGCAGGGCGGATTTGCTTGCCTTTGTTGTTTAAAAAATCTTTTATTATCGGTACAATATCATTTTTGTTTTGCGATTTTTGAGATAAATAATCTGAAAAATATGTATTAAAAACAGATAAATCCCGTTTAACGGGTTCAAGGATTTTTTTATATTTTTCGTTAAACAATTCAGACAAAAAGACATCTCCTTTTGACTGATTATATATCAAAAAAGAATCTTTGTATTATCCGATGGCTTCTTTTCTCTTTAAGTCCATACGATGAGCTAATTCAGACTTAGTGATTACCCCATCTCGATTATAGTCCAAAGCAGCAGAATTTGAGGAATAACAATCTCCATCTTTACTTTTAGTGTACATAACTTCTCCTTTTGCTCTTGCAGGAGCAAATATGAGAGCATATAACGTACCTTTTCCAATTCTTTCTGAGGAACCAATTTTGGCTCTTTTTTTTGCATCAACCAGAAATTTTTCAACATACACCAATTGTTCTTCAGGACTCATTTGTAACAATGCCGATAGTGATGTCCCCAAACTTGATGTATATTTGTCCATAAAGCCAATAAGTCCGCCACTGTTAGCGTATTTAGATTTTGCCTGAGGGTTTAAACACGATTCTGAATACATGATTGTCATTAAATCATCAGGATTACAGCCTATTCGTTTAGAAATTTCTACAACTTTATTATAAAATCCGTCAGTTAACGGTGGAGCTGTTTTGTCCCGTTTTGCTTTAGACCATTTTTTCTTGAGGGCATTTGCGTCATAGCTGAAATTAGAGGTGTCTTCGTCTGAATATGACTGAAACATTCCCATTCCGTTCATAAATTGTGCTTGCATATTTTTCATTTGTTGTTGAAATCCGGTCATAATATTTGCAAACATTTGATTAAACAAATCTATATTTGGCATCTCTAAAGGCATATTAAATATATCACCTGTGAATAACGGAGTCATACCCGAATATGAAGGCAAGAAATTCCTTGCAGCAGCATTCTCTTCAGGAGCCAGCATAGGCGAACCAAACAAGTTGTTCGTACTAAGATTTCCGGAAGGAATTGTAGCTGACGAATCAAACAATGCAGTAAAAGTCGGTGTCGTAGGCACACTCGAATATCCTCCGCTTCCTGTATCCCAATATGGATTAAAAGAACCGGTTGAAGAAGTTGTATTTATACAATACAATCTTGAATCCGCAGTCATATTCTTCCCTTATAAATATCCTATATATAAACAAACACAATTAAAGTGCGGATATTGACAGAAAAACAGCAAAAATTAAGAAATGTAACAATTCCATCAATGAAATATAATATTTATTCGGCAGGTTTTTCGTTTTGAGATTCAGAATCAGTTTGACCTGCGGTGTCATCCAAACCTGCAGCCTGTCCTGTCGTTTCACCTTCAGCATTAGGAGAAACAATTTCAACACCCATTGATTTTAATGCCTGAGATGCTTTCGGAGCAAGTGCCGTATCGGGGAAATTTTCCAATATAGTTTGATAACATTCTATTGCTTCATTTTTATAATCTCTTGATTTGTATAAATTTCCTGCTTTGTAATACAACGGAGCAAGTGAAACATCAGGAGCAACAAGCATTTGATTATCAAGTTTTATTTTTATTTGAATCATGCCTGCATTGTCTTCAGGAGAAAACAAAGAATTGGAGTATACTTTACGAATTAAACGGTCAATAGTTTCGGACATACTGTCCATATCTTCCTGCGTAATTGAACCTGCAGTTTTTTTAGACTTTTTGGCAGCCATAGAATCCTTTGACGCCATAACAAAAACTACCATTCCAATTAATAATAAAATTAAAGTCTTTTTCATATCAACCTGTTTTTTTAAATTATACTCCTACCTCAATGATATTTTATTATAAATAACTCTTTTTTGCACTCAACCGTTTAGACGAGATAAGAGTTTACCCTCTATATCGGATAACATTTTCAAAAATATGATACACATCTGTTGTGTAACAATTCGAGGTATTATCCGAATCAAAAACACCATCATAGTGTCGTTCACATTCAGTCCAAGCATCCGAGCCCTGCATTTCTTTTGCATGAAGCATTTGTTCATGGGTATTTGTATAAGGTGAAAGCGGAATTATATCAGTTAATTGCATATAAGACGGAAGTTTATCTTCTTTGTAATCATAACCGAAAAGACAATTATTAATTCTGTTTAAACGTCTTTGTGTACCAAATTTTGATGAGCCTGTATCGTTATCATTAGATACTTCCGGCCCCGCTGCATATTCACGCATCCATTTTTGGTTTTGCGCCTCCCAACGCACGCTTTCAAAATCATCGGCTCTACCCCAATCAGTCCCTGCCGTGTATCCTGCTTGTTTAAATTCAATCCTGCTGTCACACTTTTCTCCGATAAAAGAAATATCATCTCGCCCTGTTTTTTTTCTAATTTGGTAAGTAATGTATGCCATCTGTTCTTTGTTTGGAGTATCACCGCTGCCCATATATCCGCTCGGGTCAACAACATGTTTTCCGCTATCAAAATATATGGAGTCAAAACCAAGTTCTATCCCCCATATACAAGCATCAATATAAGCTTTTTCGTGCTCATACCAGTTAAACGGCTGACCTTGTATTTTTAACTGATTTGAGGCTAAAGGCATCCTAAAAGCAGTCTTAAACCCCAAAAGGTGAGCCATATCATTAAAAGCTTTTACCTGCTCATCTGCTCCCATTTTTCCATATAACCCATCACAAGTAAGAGTTTGACTAATACCCGAATGAAGATTTGCGCAATATAAAGAATCAGCATAAACTGTTCCGTCCCCATGTAAAGACGGGTATAACTGAGAAAGGACAATGCAATTTGCAAATGAATTTGGCGAAGTCGGTAATGCCAACATAATTTTCATTGCATTTAAAAGTCCTTCTGTCACCCTACCGTTATCGTATTTTGCAATAGTTCTGGGGTTGATTTCTATATAATTCGCATGTCGTCCCCACTTGTTACCGTAATTAGGTGAAGGTATATATGACGGTATCCCGGGATACTGATTGTCAGGCTTTATAATTGTACATAAAGACTGCAATGTGCGTTCGGGTGTTAAACGCAGGAGTTCGTTAGGTTTGGCATTTATCCATTTTTTACCGTTAACATTATAAATATGGTCTTTTGCCCAATTGTCTTCATAAACATCATTTCTGTTTGTGCAAATCCAAAACAATTTTTTTAACGGCTGTTTGTCTCCGTAATAACCTTTGAAAGCAACAAATGCCTTATTAATTGTGGCAACTTGAGCATCAAAAGCTGCAAAATTCTCTTTTTGCATAACAGCCAAACATTGTGCACACACAATGTTTCTGTTTTTAGCAGCATATTTTAACTGCCCCCCGTTCACAATCCTATTAGAACCAACTGCTTTAAGCATGATAAAAGTAAAACATAAACATAATATTTTTTGTTGGAAAATAATTTATATTTGTAAAAAATTTGATAAAAATTTATATTTTAATAAAATTATATTAAAAGAAAAAAGTCAGTTAGGAGGAATACATGAAAAAATTTATGACTTTCGCATTACTTTTTGCAATGATGTTAATGACAGCCCCAGCATTTGCCGGCACGCACGGTACGGACGGACAAGTTACAGGTAAATCCATTGCGGGCGGTTTAGCTTCTTTAATTATTTGGCCCGGTATCGGTCAAATCGTTAACGACCAAAAAACAGACAAGGTTGTCACTCATGCATTGTTAGGCTTAACTGGTGTGTTTAGAATTTGGTCTTGCTACGACGGTATCGCAAACCGTAACGGCGGTGTTTGGGAAAACAGAATCTAGTATTTATTAAGGATTTAATTCAACAAAAGTCGATTTAATATTAGAGTATGAACATAGTTTGGAAAAAAATTTTTTCATACCTTATATTAATCGGCTTTTTGTTTACACAAACTCCTAATGTGACGGCAAAAGAAACACTGCCCGATTTACCTGATTTACCGGTATTTGACGAGGTACTGCCGCCTGACGGAATGGATGTTTTTGCGCCGTCATCTACTCCTGCACAAATTGCGCCTAAAACACCACAAAATACTATTCCTGTACAAGCAGCAAAGACAACTCCCATAAAAACACAACCTATTGCGACCACAAACAAAAACACAACTGTCCAAACAAAACAAAGTAACACAATAAACAACAGCTATTATAAAAACAACATAAAAAATTTAACTGCAACTATAAAAAAAGGTAAAAAATTTAAAGTTAGAATACAACAAACCGTTTCCGATAAAACGAGAGAAGGCACACGAATCAGTTTTGTCAGCACATATCCCGAAACAACGACCTATGCAACAATTCCGACAGGAACAGTGTTTAAAGGTAGAGTTTCAAATACACATCAACCGTCTTTAACAGGAAACGGGGGACTGATTGTAATTAATGTTGATCAAATGGTTTACAAAGGGAAAACCTATGAAATAGATGCCAAAGTAAGTGTTGCAAACGGAAAAAGAATATATCTCAATAACATTAAAGGCAAAAGAATGTATTTTCAAAGTATTCCAAAATCTTTAACACCCGGAACCAATTATTTTAAAAAGATGTGGAAAGTCACCTGCAAACTCGCACAAAACGACAGCGGAGTAGAAATTATACTGACACCGTTCTCATTTTTGGCAGGTAGCACCGTATATGCTGTAAACTTTATCGCATCACCTGTGCTTGCCATCTTTTATAAAGGTAAGTCCATTACAATTGAACAAAATTCTCCGTTTACTATCCAATTTAGGAAAGATGTTATATTGATAAAATAATTTTTAATTAATTACACAACTGTTTAAGTATTCAATGGTACTGATTTTGTTTTCATAAAGATATTTCAAAAAATCTAAATGCTCACGGCTAAAAGATGACAGTACAAGATTGATTTCAAACCCATCAGAGCAAAAAGGTTCGTAATCATATATTACATAGCTGTTGTATTTGCTTTTCCATTCTTTGCGTTCAATTTTGCAATTATTTTCTTCTGCAATGTCTTCAAGCCACGGCAAAATATCTTTGCTGACATTATTGAATTCCAATTGATGTCTGTGATTTGTACCGTCTATATATCTTTCTGTAAGCATTAGAATTTCTCCTTAGTTTTTATTATCAACTGATATCTTAGGGGTATATCCGTTGTCATTATACAAACACACCTCAGACATTTTAGGGGTTCTTATGTAAGTTTAAAATTTTTTTGCAAAATAAAAAATATACCAATGTACAATAATTGGTTGTAAAAAAGTACAATCTTTTTTGGGGAATAAGAAAAACTAAATTTTATACAAAAATTAAAATCCTCCCTATGATGATAGTGTAAATATTAAAATAATGGTATGATGTAATAACAAAATTAAGATATTTATACATTTTAAGGGAAATGAAATGACTACAATTGACGAAAAAACAGTTAATGCAATTCGTATTTTAGCTGCGGATGCCATTCAAAAGGCCAATTCCGGACATCCGGGATTACCGTTAGGCGCAGCTCCAATGGCATATACACTTTGGGCAAAATATCTTAATTTTAATTATTGCAACCCTAATTGGCATAACCGTGACAGATTTATTTTATCGGCAGGACATGGCTCGGCGCTTTTGTATGCTCTAAATCATCTTTTTGGCTGCGGTATTACAATAGATGACATTAAAGATTTCAGACAATTAGGCTCAAAAACTCCGGGACACCCTGAATTTAGACACACACCTTTTGTTGAAGCAACAACAGGACCGCTCGGGGCAGGCATGGGTATGGCTGTCGGTATGGCAATGGCACAAGCACATCTTGCATCTATATTTAACAAACCTAATTATCCTGTTGTTGATAATTATACGTATGTTCTCGGTGGTGACGGCTGTCTTATGGAAGGAATTTCTTCCGAAGCTTTTTCTATTGCCGGCACGTTAAAGCTTGATAAGCTGATAGTTATTTATGACAGCAATAAAATTACAATTGAGGGTTCAACAGACCTGACATTTACGGAAGATGTTGAAAAACGTATGCAGGCATTCGGATTCCAAACCATAACAGTAGAAGACGGAAACGACCTTGAAAAAATCGGTAAAGCAATTGAACAAGCAAAAGCAGAAAAAACAAGACCTTCTTTTATTACGGTTAAAACACAAATAGGTTACGGATGCCCTGCAAAACAAGGTAAAGCAAATTCTCATGGCGAGCCGTTAGGAGAAGAAAACATTAAGGAACTTAGAAAAACCCTCTGTTGGGAACACGAAGAACCCTTCTTTGTGCCTTCGGATGTTTATGAAAACTGTAAAAAAATTGCAGAAGAAAAAACAAAAAAAGAACAAGAATGGAACAAACTTTTTGATGGATACTGTAAAAAATATCCTGATATGAAACTTTTGTGGGATAAATACCATAGCGACATTGATAAAAATGCATTGTACAACAATGCTGATTTTTGGGCTTGTGATGAAAAACCTTGCGCAACAAGAGGAGCATCGGGCAATATATTAAACAAAGTAAAAACATTCTTGCCAAATCTTATCGGCGGAAGTGCTGATTTAGGACCTTCAAACAAAACATATCTAAAAGATGAAGGTGAATTTTCCGCAGAAAATTATGGTGGCAAAAATATTCACTATGGCGTACGAGAACAAGCAATGGCTGCAATTGCCAATGGTATTGCCCTGTATGGCGGTTTGAAAACTTATGTTGCAACCTTCTTTGTTTTCAGTGATTATTTAAAACCGATGGCACGACTTTCTTCGTTAATGGGGCTGCCTGTTACTTATGTATTCTCACATGACAGTATCGGTGTAGGCGAAGACGGCCCGACTCACCAACCTGTCGAACAATTGGCAATGCTTCGCTCCATGCCAAATTTCATTACCTTCCGTCCTGCAGATGCAACAGAAACTGCAGCTGGCTGGTATACTGCTTTAACAAGTAAAAAAACACCCGTAGGTTTAATTTTGACAAGACAAAATGTTTCGAAATGTTCAACCTCAAGCAAAGAAGATGCATTAAAAGGCGGTTATATTATTGCAAAAGAAAAAGGTGCAAAACCGGATGCGATAATTATAGCATCCGGCTCGGAAGTTGAAATTGCAATAAAAGCAAAAGAAGAACTCTATAAAATTTCCTGTGATGTGCGTGTCGTAAGCATGCCATCTATGGAATTGTTTGATACACAATCTAATGAATACAAAGAGAGTGTACTGCCAAAATCAGTTCGCAAACGTGTTGCAGTAGAAGCTGCCTCATCTTTCGGTTGGGACAGATATACGGGATTGGACGGCAAAACGGTTACTGTTGATACCTTTGGCGCTTCCGCTCCGGCAAAAGTTCTTTTTGAAAAATTCGGCTTTACTGTAGAAAATGTAGTAAATACAGTAAAATCGATATTATAAATTCTAAGTTATGCAAAATTAAAAGACCTGCTATATAGCAGGCCTTTTAACTTATTTCTTCACACAATTTTTATAAAGCAATTCACGTTTTTTCTTCATCTCGGGATTTAACATGTATTCTTCATACTTGTAGTGCGATTCTATCCAACCGTTAGGTGAAATTTCAATAATTCTGTCCGCAACAGTTTGTATAAATTGATGGTCTTGAGATGTAAACAAAATTGAACCGTTAAAATCAATCAAAGAATTATTTAAAGCTGTTATTGATTCTAAATCAAGGTGGTTTGTAGGTTCGTCAAATATGAGCACATTCGATTCTGCAACCATCATTTTTGCAAGCATACAACGTACTTTTTCGCCACCAGAAAGCACGTTTGCACATTTTTCTGATTCCTCACCCGTAAACAACATTCTGCCTAAATAACCTCGTATAAAGCTTATGTGTTGTTCTTCCGAATACTGTCTAAGCCAATCAATTAAACTTAACTTTGTATCAAAATATGCATTGTTGTCTTTTGGAAAATATGATTTTGTAGCGGTTACACCCCATTCAACTTTACCTGAATCAGGTTCTAGTTCTCCCGCCAAAATTTGAAATAGTGTTGTAACAATAAGCGGGTCACGGCTTATAAATGCAATTTTATCGCCTTTATAAACATCCATTGAAAAGTTTTTTATCAATAACTCACCGTCAATTGATTTGTTTAATTTTTCAATGTGCAAAACATCTTTACCCGGCACTTTTTGGTAATTAAAGCGTATACGGGGAAATTTTCTTGATGAAGGCTTTATATCTTCAAGAGACAGCTTATCCAACATATTTTTTCTGGAGGTTGCTTGTGCAGCCTTGGAAGCATTAGCCGAAAACCTTGCAATAAAAGCTTTTAACTCCTCCATTTTTTCTTCTGTTTTACGGTTTTGTTCTTCTTTTTGTTTTTGAATCAACTGACTTGCCTGTGCCCAAAAAGAATAGTTACCGGTGTACAATTGGATATTACAATAATCAATATCCGCAATATGTGTACACACATTGTCCAGAAAGTTTCTGTCGTGTGAAACAACAATAACCGTATTTTGAAAATTTATTAAAAATTCTTCCAACCATTTGATAGTTGTAATATCAAGGTGGTTTGTAGGTTCATCCAAAAGAAGAATGTCCGGATTGCCAAACAATGCCTGTGCCAATAAAACACGTACCTTTTCACTGCCTGAGAGTTCACTCATCAGCTGATAATGTTTGGAATCTTCTATACCCAAATCGCTTAACAGTGTTGCCGCTTGAGATTCCGCTTGCCAACCGTCAAGTTCGGCAAATTCTGTTTCAAGCTCTGATACTTTCATTCCGTCTTCATCGTTAAAGTCCGGCTTTGCATAAAGCGCTTCTTTTTCCTTCATTACATCATAAAGACGCTTGTGTCCCATAATAACCGTTTCTATTACGGGGAATTCGTCAAAAGCAAAGTGGTCTTGTTTTAATACGGCAATACGCATTCCTTTTTGAATGTGAACTTCGCCGGATGTAGGCTCAACATCTCCCGAAATAACTCTAAGCAAAGTTGATTTTCCTGCACCATTTGCACCAATTACACCGTAGCAGTGTCCCGGAACAAATTTTATGTTTATATTTTCAAATAAGGTTTGAGAACCGAATCTCACAGTAAGTTTGTTTGTTGTTATCATGTTTCGTCCCTGATTTTGTGGCAATATAACTATTTTGTCATAAAAAAAGCGGATATCAAATCCGCTAACTTATTTTTTAGTCATATGAGATTGCTTTTCTTTAATATCAAGTGCAGCATTGTGCGCCATCAGATATACCGAACAAGTTTTGTAATTTTTTAAATACCAAGCACATTTTTCTTGTGCACAAATTATTTCTATACTATTACCTGCACTCATTAACGGACAGATAGGAATAAACGACATATTATTCTCCTTATACTTGTTTAACTTTATCAGCTTGTTTTAATAAATTACAATTTTCACAACGTTTTTTTTCGTAATCTTTATATATTTTAGTACGATTAATTACTTCGTCAAAGTCAATTTTGTGAGCATCAAAATCAGGGCCATCGACACAAGCAAATTTAACTTCTCCGCCGACAGTAACACGACAAGCTCCGCACATACCTGTACCGTCAACCATTATCGGATTCATGCTTGCTTCTGTTTTAATGCCTTTATCTCTTGTTAATTCCGCAACCGCACGCATCATTGGCATAGGGCCAACAGCAATAGCGTAATCAACTTTTTCTTTGTTCATAATATCTTGCATAACACCCGTAACAAAGCCTTTTGTACCCAAAGAACCGTCATCGGTTGTTATATATAACTCACTGCAAGCTTCTTTCATTTTGTCTTGCCAAAAGATTAAATCTTTTGTTCTTGCACCCATAATCATATAAACTTTGTTGCCTGCATCTTTAAAAGCTTTTGCAATTAAATAACAGGGTGCTGCACCATAACCGCCTGCAAGACATACAACAGTACCGTACTTTTCAATATGTGTCGGTTGACCCAATGGCCCTACTATATCAACAAGTTCATCACCTTCATTTAATGTAGCAAGTTGTTTTGTTGTATAACCGACAGCCATAAATACAATAGTCAACTCGCCTTTTTCTCTGTTAAAATCAGCGATAGTAAGCGGAATTCTTTCTCCGTCTTCAGATACTCTTAAAATTATAAATTGTCCTGCTTTTGCATTTTTTGTAATGTAAGGTGCATGAATCGTCAATTCATACTGGTTTGCGCAAAGTTCTTTTTTTCTTAAAATTTTATAACCCATTTATATAACCAATGTTATCATATCCTACAATATGATAATTTTATCTCAAAATCTTGTTATCCGTCAACAATAGTTGTATGTTTGGTTTAAATATTGTTTGTTACAATAAAATTATCAAACAAATAAAATCAAAATTACTGTTATCGTTTTAATTTTTCAACGCATCAGCACCTGACACAACTTCGGAAATTTCTTGTGTAATTGCAGCCTGACGTGCTTTGTTGTAATCAACCGTAAGCAGTCTAATCATTTCATCGGCGTTGTTGGTTGCGGAGGACATTGCTGTCATTCTTGCGGCAAGCTCACTGGCTACAGCTTCTAAAAGTGCCTGATAAATTATGTTTGTAATAAACATAGGTACAATTTTTTGCAAAATATGATCAGAATCCGGCTCAAATGCCATTAACGGGTCAATTGTATGTGCATCTTCAGCTTTGCTGCCAAGAGCGTTTTGAACATCGTCAACGGGAAGAATTTTCCAATCCTCAACCTTGTATGACATCATATTTTTAAAACGTGTAGTAACAATCTCGATACTGTCAATTTTATTGTCAACAAAAGCTTGCGCCATATCTTCGGCAATCACAATTGCATTAGCGGAAGTAGGCTCTTGAGAAATTTTTGTATAAGTATTGAGAATTTCTACACCCAGTTCGCTTGCTTTACGTCTTAATGAAGCAACACCTTTGGTACCGACAATAAACAGTTTTACATCAATGCCAAGCTCTTTGTATTCTTGAATTTTCTTTAAAGTAAAACGGACTACGTTTGCGTTATATGCACCCGCAAGACCTTTATTTGACGTAACAACAAGTATACCTGCCGTTTTTTGCTCTCTTTTTTGCATTAAAACGGGATAGTTGTCAATTGCTCTTTCAATATTAAGACCACCTGAGGAGAATCCTTCCGTACTTGCAAGCACTTTTGTAAAAGCTTCCGCTAACGCACGGGAAAACGGTCTTGCTGATACAACTTTTATTTGTGACTTTTTCACTTTTGCAGCAGCAACCATTTTCATTGCTTTAGTAATTTTTTTCGTATTTTGTATACTTGAAATTCTGTCTTTTATGTCTAATAAATTTGGCATGGTCTTTTACCTTTTGTTATTGTCTAAAGCCTATTTTAGCAGGTTTTGTCCTGTCTAACAATAAATCAATTGCATTATATATTTCTTGTAATTCACTTTTATTATCTTTGCAATGTTCTATAAAATACGTTTCCAATTCAGATATTCTGTTTGCTAAATCTTTATTTTCTATAGCCCATTGACGCATTTGAACAAAAGTGTTCATGATTTGTATGTTAATTTGAATTGCTCGTTCACTGTTTAATACGCTCGAAAGCATTGCTACACCTTGTTCCGTAAAAACGTATGGCAATGTTCTTCGCCCCCCTCTTGCTTTGTTTGAGGTCGCAATTTGCGACCTCAAAATTTCTGTTTCTTCTTTAGTTAACTGAAACATAAAATTTTGAGGAAATCTTGTTATGTTACGTTTAACAGCTTCATTTAACCTTTTAGTCGGAACTTCGTATAATAACGCAAGGTCACTGTCCAACATTACCTTGTAACCTCGAATTTCATATATTAAGTTTTTAACTTGAACTAATTCATTCATATTTTTCATGTCTTTTTGAGGTCGCAAATTGCGATATCAAAAATATTTTAGAATAAAATATCACCCTGTTTTAGAGGGTGATATTTATAAATTTATGCATTGAAAAGAGAAGATTTGAATGTGTCTAAGTTTTCTTTGAGGACTTTTTTGTCTTCATCTGTCAAAGCTGCACCATCATTGAGCTTTTGAGCAAAGTCAGACATGTTTGCATCAAAGTATTCAAACCATTCTTTTTTGAATTTTTGAATGTTTTTATTGTCGATGTCGTCAAGAACACCTTCGTTTGCTGCAAACAGAATAGAAACCTGTTGCGCAACGCTTAACGGTGAGTATTGAGGCTGTTTTAATACTTCAGTAAGTTTTTGACCTCTGTTCAATTGGTCTTGAGTAGCTTTATCAAGGTCGGAAGCAAATTGAGCAAACGCTGCCAATTCATTGAATTGAGCAAGGTCAAGTCTTAACTTACCGCCTACTTGTTTTGTAGCTTTTGTTTGAGCGGCACCGCCTACACGAGATACGGAAATACCTGCGTTGATAGCCGGTCTTATACCTGAGTTGAACAAGCCTGTTTCCAAGAAGATTTGTCCGTCAGTAATAGAAATTACGTTTGTCGGAATATATGCGGAAACGTCACCTGCTTGAGTTTCAATGATAGGCAATGCAGTAATTGAACCGCCACCTAATTTGTCACTCAATTTACAAGCTCTTTCAAGAAGTCTTGAGTGGAGGTAGAAAACATCTCCGGGATATGCTTCACGTCCCGGCGGTCTTCTTAAAAGCAAACTCATTGCACGATATGCTTGAGCGTGTTTTGTCAAGTCATCGTATACAATAAGAACGTGTTTGCCTTGTTCCATAAATTCTTCCGCAATTGCAACACCTGCAAACGGTGCGATAAATTGCAACGGAGCAGATTCATCAGCAGTAGCCGAAACTATAATTGTATAATCCATTGCACCAAAGTCTTCAAGCTTTTTAGCTAACTGTGCAACAGTAGAAGTCTTTTGACCGATAGCGACATAAACACAAATTACGTCTTTACCTTTTTGGTTGATAATTGTATCAATTGCAATAGCTGTTTTACCGGTCTGTCTGTCACCGATAATCAACTCACGTTGACCACGTCCGATAGGTGTTAATGCATCAATAGCGGTCAAACCTGTTTGTAACGGCTGGTGAACTGATTTTCTGCAAACAATACCCGGGGCTACTCTTTCAACAGGTCTTGTTTTTTCGTAGTGAATATCGCCTTTACCGTCAACAGGACGACCTGTCGGGTTAACAATTCTTCCGATAAGCCCGTCACCAACGGGAACAGAAGCAATTCTTCCCGTAGTTTTAACGGTCATACCTTCTTTAATATGTTGATATTCACCTAAGATTACAACACCAACATTGTCTTCTTCAAGGTTAAGTGTAATACCCAGTGTGCCTTTGCCGTCTTCAAACTCTACGAGTTCGTTTGACATTGCATTACGTAAGCCGTAAACACGAGCAATACCGTCACCTACTTCTAATACTGAACCAACATTGGAAACTTCCATTTCGGAAGAATAATTTTCAATTTTGGCTTTGATGATAGAAGTTATTTCATCCGGTCTTATTGTTGCCATTTTACTTTCCTTTATTTGCTTGTACTATCTTAATGCTTTTTTAAAGCCCTCAAGCTTTGCAGCCATAGAGCCGTCAATTACTTTATCTTGGATTTTTAAAACAACACCTGCAATGATTTCGGGCTTAGTTTCAAAATCAAATTTTACTGATTTATTCAATTTACTTTCCAGTTTTTCTTTTAATTTTTGTTTTAAATCTTCATCAATTTCCACTGCGGAAACAACTCCGACTTTTAAAATATTCTTTGCTTCGTCCATTGACTCTTCAAAACAGTAAAGAATCGTTGAAAGAAGATGAATTTTATTTTTTTCAAGCAAAATATACAGAAGATTCAAAACATCATTGTTGATTTTGCCTTCAAATACTGATTTCACCATGTCTTTTTTCTCAAAGACAGGTATAACAGGATGGCTCAAAAAGTTTGCCATCTCTTTTACCGAAGTCATTGATTCTTCAACAGTTTGCAAGTCAGCCCAAACAGTATCAAGTTCATTTTTATTTTTTGCAACTTCTGTTAAAGCCTCAGAATATCTTTTTGCCAGCGGTATTAATTTGTTATCTGTATTTTTTAAGGTCATATTTCACTTCCGTTAAACATCTGCTTTATCCAAGCTGTTGATAAATTCTTCTATGTATTTTCTGTGAAGCTTTTTGTCTTTATCAAGAGCTGTTTTAATTTGTCTTTGTGCAATTTCGATAGAAGAAACCGCCGCATTGTTCAAAAGCTCACTTTGAATATGATTTTGTTCTGTTTCAATTTGCTTTTCTATGTTTTGTTTAAGCATCTCAACAGATTTCTCCAATTCCGCTCTTGTTTTTTGTTCAAAAGACTTTGCAGTTTCTTCAGCCTTATCAACAATGACTTTAAGTTCATCTTCTATATTTGCAAGTGAATCGGCAACTTTTTGATAATCTTTTTTAGCCTCATCTTTTATTGCATCTGATTCTTCAACTTTGTTTTTAACCGAATCTCTTAAGTTTTCGATTTTTTCTCCGACTTTAAGCTTGTACGCAATGAATGCGAACAAAGCAATCATTATACCAAAGTTAATTACGTTTGAATGTAGTATGTTAGAGAAGCTAAAATCAAGCATTTTTCTTCATCACCTCTTCTACTTCCTGTTCACTAACCGGTTCAAAAGCAACTCCTTCACCCATTAATTTTGTTGTAAGACGGTTTGCAAGGTCTGCAACATCATTTTTTAAACTTGAAGCTGCTTCCGTTTTTTGGTTAGCAAGGTTTTGTTTTTGTTCGCCAAAGTAATTTGAAACTCTGTCTTTCGTTTCTTTTAACACTCCGGCTTTTTCTTCTTTTAAAGCATCGGCTTTAGACGCAACTATATCTCTGGATTTTCTTTGTGCGTCCGCAATTTTTGCATCTTTATCCGCAAGTAAATCCTGTGCTTTTTTGTGATGTTCATCAGCTTCTTTTTTATTTGATTCAATATAATTTTGTCTTTTTTCCATGATTTCCAACACGGGTTTGTACAAAATTTTGTTCATTATAAAAATGAATACGATAAAACTTATTGCTGATACTAATATAGTTGCGTTTATTTCCATAATACTTATCTTTACCTGTCATTCTATGCGTAAGCGTTGAATCTCATAATTTGTTTTTATGATTTTTGTCGTCTTCATCAAAATGACTTTTGTGTTGTGTACAATAATACGGGTTTAACCCGTTTTAATTTATTATCCGAGCAATTGTAATGCGATGAATAATGCATAGATAGCACAAGCTTCTGCAAGACCTGCACCGATAATGAAGTAAATTAATGCTTTACCTGCAATTTCGGGTTGTCTTGAAACTGCATCCAAAAGACCTTTTGTTGCAATACCCAAACCAATACCTGCGCCGATTGCACCAAAACCGATTGCAATACCTGCACCTAATTTAGCCATTGATGCAACTTCAACTGCTACTTGTTCTACTGCCATAATTTTCTCCTTTTTATTTGCTGATTCTTAGTTTTTTTATTTAAATTGATTATTCGGTCTGTACACTCTGAAACGAGCTCAGGATGACAATTAATGTTCTTCTTCTTGTGCCGCCATTGCTATATAAGCCGTTGACAAAAGCATGAACACAAGAGCCTGTACAAATGCTACAAACACTTCAAAAAGCATAAACGGAAGCGGTAACAAGTACGCACAAAGCCCAACAAATGTAACTATCAGAAGTTCGCCGGCTAATATATTGGCGAAAAGACGTAAAGCCAATGAAAAAGGTCTTACTACCATTTCCAAAAGTTCAATCAATGCCATAATAATACCGACCGCACTGAATTCGTGTAAAAAGTATTTTAAGCCTTTGACTTTTACACCTTGATATACATAGTAAATTAATACCATAACAGCCATTGCCGCTGTCATATTAATATCGTTTGTGGGAGATGCCAATTCACCTGTTTTAAGGTGATACAATCTCCAGGGTAATTGACCAAGAAGGTTTGCTGTTAATATAAACAAAAATAATGTTGCCAAAAGAGGAATATGTTTTCTTCCGTTTTTGCCAATCATTGAATCCGTCAACCCGACAAAAGCGCCCATAATACCTTCTGCCACAGCTTGAAGTTTTGTTGGAATTAATGACATTTTACGAGTTGCTAACAATGCAAATACAATAAGTATCCCCATTGTTATCCACATTGTAATTAGGGTATCAACGTTTACACTAAATTGTCCCAAATGTGCTATCAAATGACCTTCTGACACAGAATAAATCCTCTTCTATCCAATATTGTTATTATGTTAACATTTTTGTTTTAAAAACACAAATGTATTAATTTTATAATATTACAAAAAAATTTTTGGCTATCGCACAAACAGTTGAATTTTTATATTAAAAAAGACCTTCATTAAATGAAGGTCTTTAAATTTGTTTTTCAAAACTTAAATTTCAGGCTAATTATATAGCTCTTTGAACTTTGCCTGCTCTAATGCAGGAAGTGCAAACATCAATTCTTTTTACTGTGCCGTTTTGGTTAACTTTTACTGATTGAAGGTTAACTTCTTGTCTGTGCACATGTTGTTTATGTGAAAAAGAAATTTTAGCTGCTTTAAGTCTTGTTTTACCGCATATTGCGCATTGTTTTGCCATTTCGATATTCCTTTCGATGATAATTTATACTTACAGATTACTGTAAACATTATTTAATATCAAGTAGGGACAAGAAATTTCTTAACATTTTTCTTTTAAAGCTTTCAATTCTCTTTGGTAAGGAGAAATATTATTGAGTTTAAATATAACCTCAGGAAGGACTTTTAATGTGTAATCAATTTCTTCTTCGGTTGTAAATCTGCTGAGGCTGAATCTTATGCTGCCATGCAGTGATTCAAACGGCACACCCATAGATTTTAAAACGTGGCTCGGTTCAAGACTTCCCGATGTACATGCACTGCCGGAGCTTGCGCAAATACCAAGGTCGCTTAAATGAAGAAGTATGAGTTCGCCTTCGATATATTGAAAACCGATATTTGTTGTGTTTGGCACACGGTTTGTCGTTGAACCGTTGATTTTTGCGTTATAAATTGTTTTTAAAATTCCGTTTTCCAACTTGTCACGCAATCTTTTTACTTCATTAAGTTCAAACTCCATTGATTTTTGAGCAAGTTCGCAAGCTTTGCCTAAGCCGACAATGTAAGGCACATTTTCAGTTCCGGCTCGTTTGCCTCGTTCTTGATGCCCTCCGATAACAAAAGCAGGGAGTAATGTTCCTGTTTTAACATAAAGTGCACCAATGCCTTTGGGGGCATGAATTTTATGACCCGCAATTGTCATAAGGTCGATTTCCGTATTTTTTACGTCAAAAGGAATTTTCCCCGCTGCTTGAACGGCATCCGTATGAAATTTTATTTTCGGATTTTTTTGTTTAACTATTTTTGCGGCTTTTTCCACGGGTAAAATTACGCCTGTTTCATTGTTGGCATACATAATACTTACAAGAGCCGTGTCTTCCGTAATTGATTCCGACAATTGATTTAAATCCAAATTACCTTGTGAATCCACATCCAAATAAGTAACCTCATAGCCTTGTTTTTCAAGATATTTGTACACATTCAAAACAGCAGGGTGTTCTATTTTTGTTGTAATAATGTGTTTTTTATTTTTATTAGCTTCGAGAACCCCTCGAATAGCCATATTATCGCCTTCGGAGCCTGATGCCGTAAAAATAATTTCTTTTGCATCTTTTGCGCCCAAAAACTCTTTAACCTGTTCTCTGGCTTTGTTTACAGCTTTCATTACATGCCCGCCAAATTCATGCATACTTGACGGATTTCCGTACAAATCACAAAAATAGGGCTTCATTTCTTCAAATACGAGCGGGTCAACCATGGTGGTTGCATTATTATCAAGATAAACTACTCTGTTTTCCATTTTACACCTCAACAACTTCAATATCTGGTGAGATATGTTCTTTTAAAGATGCTTCGACAAAGTTTTTTAATGTGTTTGAAGAAAACTTACAAGATTTGCACATTCCCTTTAATGTTACATACACTTTGTTTTCTTTGACATCTATAAGTTCAATGTCCCCGCCGTCTTTTCTCAGTTCGTTAGAAATATATTTTTCTATAACGTTATTAATTTTTAAAACAAGCTGAGTAATCGACATGTTTTTGATATCAACTTTTTCTTTTTTGTTTTTAAGTTCGTCAATAATTTTTTGTACTGCAACGTGGCATTGTCCACATGCACCACCTGCTTTTGTATAATTCATAACATCTTCCAAGTCGGAAAGGTTGTTTTGTTCAACAGCTTCTCTGAGAGTGTTTTCAGTGACATGGTAGCATTTGCAAATAATTTTTTCGTCACAATGAGTATCGCAATCTTCACCTTTGTAGTTTGCAATTGCGGATTCCAATGCCTCATGTCCCATTACTGAACAGTGCATTTTTTCAGGAGGCAAGCCGCCTAATGCATCAGCAATATCTTGGTTTGTAATTTTTTGAGCTTCTTCAATTGTTTTTCCTTTTAACATTTCAGTTAATATACTTGAAGATGCAACAGCCGAACCGCAACCGAAGGTTTGAAACTTAGCATCTGTAATTACACCTTTTTCATCCACTTTCAAAAATAATTTTAAAGCATCTCCGCAAACAAGCGAACCTGCTTCACCAATAGCGGAAGGGTTTTCCATTTCTCCGACATTTCTCGGATTTTTATAGTGATCCATTACCGTTTCTGTATATTCCCACATAATCGTTTCCTTTGTAATAAATATATTTAATTATAAGACGATAATATTTTACTCCAACAAAAAACAAATTTAAACCAAAAAGAGAATTTTATACAGTCGGGCAAATCAAAAGTGATTATACAGGCGGCAGGCTTAATGCTCCGATATCCAATCCGAGTAAAGATTCAAAAACAGACTCGGAGTATGTAGGATGTGCAAACACTGTTTTTAAAGCAGTTGCGGCTGACATATTGTTATCAATCATTAGCGCAAACTGTTGAATAATTGATGCGGCTTCGGGAGTTACTGCACTTGCGCCTACAATTTTTCCGTTTTGTTCAATAACTTTTACAAAACCATCAATTTCATCATCAGCCTGTGCTTTACCCAAAGCGGCAACAGGAAAATTTGATACCCGATAGTCCTGTCCTTCCAACGTTTGTTCCGTAACTCCGACCCAAGCAATCTCAGGGGAGCCGTATACCACGCTCGGAACGGTTAACGGATTAAAATGCACAGGTGTATTTTGGGTTATAAAATCTACTACGCCTATTGCCTGATGTACGGCACTGTGCGCAAGTTGAAGTTTTCCGTTAATATCGCCTATTGCAAAAATGTTGTCGTAATTGGTTTGAAAATTTTCATTAACTTTTACAAATTTGCCGTCTTTTTCAATATTCAATTCGGTTTGAGGCAAAACAGGTTCTCTGCCGACTGCACATAAAATCAAATCGGGAGTTAAACTTTGTCCGTTAGAAAGTTCAACGGTTTTGTTGTTAATGTTCTCAATTTTTGTGTTAACAAAAAACTTTATTTTGTCTTTTTTAAAAAGACGTTCCAACCTTTTTGATACATCAAAATCTGCAGCAGGCAAGAGTTTTTGTGCCAATTCAACAACCGTAACATTTTTGCCGAGAGCGGATAAAATTCTCGCCCACTCAACCCCGATTGCACCTGAGCCGACAATTAAAATGTTATCGGGAATTTGTGGCATTACTAAAATTTGATTTGAATTTACAATAAACTCTCCGTCACACTCCAAACCTTTGATATTTGCAGGTTTTGAACCAGTTGCAATGATTATGTTTTTACAGAAATAATCTGCTGATTGAGTTTTTATCGTTTGCACATCAGTGATTTTTGCTTCTTCGTTTACAATTGTTATTCCGTGACTTTGTATCAGTTTTGTTAAAGACTTTTGGATTTTTGTTACAACATCATTTTTTCTGTTAAAAACTTTTGTGTAATCTATTTGCGTTTCACCCGTTGTTATCCCAAATTTTTCCGCTTTCTTTATGTTTTTAAACAAATCTGTACAATGCAAAACAGCTTTTGTCGGAATACAACCTTTATTTAAACACGTTCCGCCGGCATATTCTTTTTCAAACAAAACAACTCTTAACCCTCTTTGCGCTGCCCGAATCGCAGCACTGTAACCCGCAGGTCCCGCACCGATTATGCCTAAATCAAAACTGTTTTCCATAGTCACAAATATCCCCCTGTTTTTACTAATTATAGTACAACAAAGGAATATTTAAAAAATTTCATATTGTCAACTGACTCCGACTACTGTCTTGGATTTGCTTTACGCTCGTTCCTGTCGTTGACTTTACTTCGTTG